>PCSG01000092.1:8521-8800 GCA_002772195.1 Desulfobacterales bacterium CG23_combo_of_CG06-09_8_20_14_all_51_8
CCGATAATTTCGCTCTGTTTTAGCAGTTTTCTGTTTTATTTAATCACAAGATAAGATGAAAAAAATAAATTCAAATGATATCGAAAATTTAGTTGGCAATTTTCATAAGCTAAAAAAAGATCACGAGTTGGATCTCTCTGCCGACGAAGATTTATCAATCGCAATAATGAATTTGATATCTATTGAAGAGCATTTCTTTTTTACCGCCGAAAAAACCGAGGATAAAAAATATTATGATTTTCTCGCCGGCATTAGAGAAATTAGAAAATCGCTAATGAA
>PCSG01000038.1:0-2211 GCA_002772195.1 Desulfobacterales bacterium CG23_combo_of_CG06-09_8_20_14_all_51_8
TGCCCGGTGGGTAACAATATGCAGTGTTTCCTCCGGGGTGACAAAACAGATGGTGCCGCCTTCCAGACCGCAAATGGCAAGAGCTTCGACCATAACCTTGTTGAGAAGTTCTTCCATATCCAAAGTAGTTGCGCAGGTCAGGATGATACGGTTGATGGTGTGCAACTCTTGATTGATTCTATTAATTTCTTCCGCTGCCTTCTTGCGATCGGTGATAACTTCCGAGAACAGGATTATGCCGCCGATTTCGCCTTGAGTTTCGTACCAGGGGTGAATTTCCCAGCGCACCCAGTCCATTTTTCCGTCCGCACGCGGGAAAGGGTCTTCTTCCGATTTTTCAATCGCTCCCGCCAGGCAACGCCTGTGGATTTCTCTCCAGCGTTCGGGTATTTCCGGGAACACTTCATAATGCGAGCGACCGATTAGATTTTGATCACCTATGTCATAATCAACGAGGAAGCGACGGCTTGCCACAATATACTTCATATTGTGATCTAACATGGCGATCGACGCAGGAGAATGCTCTACAAAAAGCCGAAGCAATTGCTCGTTTCTCTGCAACTTTTTTTCCGCCCGCTTGCGATCGGTGATGTCCTTAATCATTGCCAAATTATAGACTGACTTGCCGTCTGCGCTGCTGATTTTCGTCAGCGCGCGCGCTCCCCAGACCACCTCACCGTTCTTCCTCAAGTATCGTTTCTCGGTATAATGTTTCTGAATTTGGCCTTCCCTTATTTCCTTGACCGCCTCCAGGTCCAGGGCGCGATGGTCGGGATGGGTGACATCTACGAACGTGAGCTGCTTCAACTCTTCTTCCGTGTATCCCAGCATATCGCATAAGGCTCTATTGACACGGAAAAACCGACCGTCGGCAACATCGGCCATCGCTATGCCCAGCGGCCCTTCCTCAAAAACCTTGCGAAAGCGATCCTCGCTTTCGCGCAAGGCCTGTTCCGCATTCTTCCGGTCCGAAATATCCATGAGACATCCGCGAACGATTACGCCGCGTCCTTCTTCATCGCGTTCAATCACCTGTCCGACGACGCTGAGCCAGTGAATGGACTTGTCCGGGTAAACCACACGAAAATCGAACTGGTAATGGCCCGGACCTCCCGGCGCTACTGAGGTGCTGATAATTTCGTTTGAAATTTCGCGATCCGCCGGATGGGTTGCATTCAGAAAAGTGTTTATGTTCCACTTCGGCTGCCGCGAAAGTCCGTAAAGTCGGTCATGATTTTTTGACCGGGACATGCTGTCGGCAGTGAAATTGTATTCCCAAACAGCCACATTTGCCAATTCGGTGGACAGCCTTAAGCGTTCCTCGCTCTCCCGCAGGGCTTTCTCGGACTGCCTGCGCTCGGTGATGTCTTCCACACTCGACCAGATAAACTTTTTGCCTTTGCGCTCTATCAGCAGCCCCTGCAACCGGACCGGCACGAGGTGGCCGTCCTTGTGAATATATTCTTTTTCATAGGGGCCATAAACACCCGATATGTCAAGCGATGTCAGTTGCTGCTGTTCCTGCACTGCGTATTTTTCAGGCGTTATATCCCAATAGGTCAGCTTCAGGGTATCATCAATTGTTCGGCCGATTATATTGGCGTAAGCAAAATTGATATCAACCAGTTTTCCGTCCATCCGTGCAAGTGCAAGACCGATGGGAGATTGATCAAAGAGCATCCGATTGTAGGCCTCGCTGTCGCGCAGGGCTTCTTCCTCTCTTTTGCGGGCAATGGCGATGGCGGCGCAATGAGTAGTCATGGTGATCAGGCGCTGGTGGTATGCGGTCGGCAGCGCGGGTGCGCCGTAGTAAAGGGCAAAGGTGCCCAGTACCAGATTATCGGCGGCGAATATCGGCGTTGACCAGCAGGCTCTCAGGCCGTGGGCCGCCGCCAGTTCACGATAATCGGCCCAGAGCGGATCAATGGCGATGTCCTCGACAATCACCTGTTCCCGCCGCCAGGCTGCGGTGCCGCAGGAACCGGCCCGCTCACCGATGGGCTGGCCGTCTACCGCCCGGATGAATGCGTCCGGCAGACTGGGCGCGGCGGCGTGGCGCACATGGATACCGTCAGCGTCAAGCAGCAGGATCGAGGCCAGCATGCCGGGGGTCTGGGCTTCGATCTCCCGCGCCAGTGTGTCGAGAGTGTCGGAAAGCGGCGCTCCGATAACCACCATTTCCAGCACTTGTGTCTGGATGGCCAGAAGTTG
>PCSG01000038.1:2239-2814 GCA_002772195.1 Desulfobacterales bacterium CG23_combo_of_CG06-09_8_20_14_all_51_8
ATTGTTCGGGATGGCCAGACGAGGCGACTCGTCCTAAAACCTCGAAAAGCTGAGGGTCAGCCGAGCGGATACCTGGAATAATCTCGGTGACCTTCCTGCCGACGACGTCCTTCAGCCCGGTCTGTGACTCAAATGCATCATTGACGGCAAGGTAGATATAGTCCTGGGGTATTCCGTCTTCAAACAACATCTGACAATAAGCAAAACCATTCAACATGTTCTCGAACAAAGAACGATAGATTTTCTCGCTCTTCTGCAGCGCCTCTTCCGCCCGCTTGCGCTCGGTGATGTCGAGAACAAAGGCGGCAATTTGCCCTTCAGGACCCGGCAGCATGGCGTTTGACAGGGATACCCAGACTCGGCTCCCGTCCCGCAGGACATATTCCTTCTCATACGGCGTACATATGCCCCGTTCCCAAAGTTCTTTGATCGCATGTTCATCAGCAGGAAGCCATTCGGGTGGGGTGATGGCCCGCCAGTCGACCAGGCCTTGTTCGAACTCCTCGCGTGTATAACCGATCATACGCAGATAATAATCATTGGCCTCAATAACACCCCCTGACGGGCTGGCGATA
>PCSG01000038.1:2833-8138 GCA_002772195.1 Desulfobacterales bacterium CG23_combo_of_CG06-09_8_20_14_all_51_8
CACCGATAAAACGCCGGAGACGCTCATGGGCCTGGCGCAGGGTGTCAATTGTCCTCGCCAGGTTGGCCGTCCTTTCGCCGACCTGTTCTTCAATGTTATTTTTAAGGGCATTAACAGCCGCCGACACCGCTTCTGTTTCTTGACCGGATTTTCTCAGGCGTTCACGAGTGTAAGAAAAAAGACCGCCCATTAAGAGGAAAATTCCTATTGAGAATAATGACGCCGGTCGTTCCAGAGCAAACGAAAACCGGGTTGGAATAAAAAACCACCAGACAAGCCCCGTTGAGACGGCTGTCGATAGTAACCCGGCGTGCATACCACCAATCCAGGAGCTGAAAAAAATCGCCGGATAGAAAAGGAACCAGACATAAGGCTGAATCATTCCCCAAAAAAACCATTGCAGCGCGAACGCCGCCAGCGGGATCAGCAAGACCGGAATCATGTGCGGGTTGCCTGGCGGGCGGTGGACTTCGCCATTTTTTTTTCCGCTATTCATGGTGTCAGTTCTCCTGTTTTTTCAATTCTGATGCCAATGCCGGCAACTCTGGCGAACTTGGGCTAAGATAACACAAAGAATATGGCATTGCCAATATCATGCTGAACGATTGATGGGTGTGGTCTCCTTTCTTTATTTGAGGCCATCATAGCAAGAGAGGTGTGCGGTTTTGGCTATACTTGGCAAATATTTAAAATTTAATGGCTTGAAACTAAAACAAATAAATCCGCGCCGCGCCGGACTCATGAGGGTTTACCCGCCGGCCGCCAGCAGAGACAAAGCAATTTCAGCGGTTTTTTCCGATGCGCCGGCCTGTCCCAGTTTTTTTCGGACCTCCGCGAGTTTTTCCCTGATCCGGCGAAGTTCCGAAGGATTTTTGAGCAGATTTTCGACAACGCCGGCGATGTTTTTCGGAGACGCCGCCTGCTGAATCAGCTCCGGCACCACGCGTTCGCCGGCGATAATATTCACCAGTCCGATATGGTCTACTTCGATCAGCGCCCTTCCCACCATATAACTGACCGGGGAAATGCGATATATGATCACCATGGGAACCCCGTAAATGGCCGTTTCCAATGTTACGGTGCCGGAAGCCGCGACGATCAGGGTGCTTTTTTCAAATATCTCTTTGATATTTCCGGAAATCAGTTCCACGGGGCAGGTTTTTTGATACGGATTGACAAAGGATTCCACCCATTCCCGGCTGATGGACGGCGCAATGGAAAGAAGAAATTGGATATTTCCGAACCTCTGCCGCAGTAACGTGGCGGAAGCCAGCATAAACGGAAGGTTGCGGGAGATTTCACTGACCCGGGAACCGGGGAGCAGGCCGATCACCGGGGTCGGGGCCACGCCTCCAGGGTCCGGGGGCATGTCTTCCGGAGGGGAATGCGCATCCAGCAGGGGATGCCCCACAAATGTGGCGGCGACATCGCGCCGGGCATAATAATCCGCCTCAAAGGGCAGAATAACGGCTACATGATCGACGGTTTTGCGAATTTTGCGGATCCGGCCGGAGCGCCATGCCCAGATCTGAGGGCTGACGTAATACAGCACCAGGATGCCTTGCTTTTTAGCGATGGCGGCGATATGCAGGTTAAAATCCGGAAAATCGATAAGGATAACCAGACTCGGCCGGCGCTGCCGGAGATTTTTCTTGACCGTGGAAATCGCTTTGAGCACGCTGGGTATTTTGGCGAATACTTCGGTGATTCCGACAACGGACAGATTCCGGGCCTCTACCAGAATTTCCACCCCCGCCGCCCGCAGGGCGTCACCGCCGATGCCGCAAAAAACCAGGGCGGGCGCCATTTTTTTCATGGCCCGGACCAGATGGGCGCCATGGGCGTCTCCGGAAGTTTCCCCGGCGATGATCATCACGGTTTTTGGCGCTGAAGAGATTGTCATGGATTCAGCCCTGAATAAATGCGGGTGGATTCTCTTATCTGCTGGGTAATGCTCAGGGCGATTTTCAAGGCATCCCGCCCCATCCGGCCGGACACCGGCGGGGGTTCCCGTAGGGCCACGGCATGAACAAACGCCCGGATTTCATCTTCCAGGGCATCCCCGTCCATAAAACATTTTTCCTCAAGATGCATGCCGGGAATGGGGCAGTTGTTGTCCCCTGTCCCGGTCCCGGGCCGGACATGGATGATGGAACGGTTGGCGAAATCCACGGAAATATAGCCATCCTTTTGAAACAGACGGATCTTTCGCTCATTTTTATTGGAAATCCGACTGGCCGTCACATTGGCCACCGCGCCGTTGTCAAATTCGATGTGGGCGTGGGCGATGTCAATATTATTGGAAACCACGGGCGTGCCCATGGCATGGCAGTACCGGACGCCGGACTGGACGAAATTGAGAATCAGATCAATATCATGGATCATCAGATCCAGAACCACGCTGACGTCCGTGCCCCGCTCCTTATAAATTCCCAGGCGATTGGATTCGATGAAAATCGGGTGATCCACCAGATGCGACACCGCCTTGACCGCAGGGTTAAACCGCTCCAGCTGCCCGACCTGAAGCACAAGGTGGTTTTTATCGGCGATATCAATGAGTTCATCCGCCTCCGCCACCGTCGTGGTGATGGGTTTTTCCATCAGCACATCCATGCCGTTTTTCAGAAACGCCTTTCCGATCTCATAATGCAGGGGCGTGGGAACGGCAATGCTGACGGCATCCACCCGGCCAAACAGTTCCCGGTAATCCGAAAAAGGGGCGGTCCCGACTTTCCGTGCGATTTCCCGGGCCTGATCCAGGTTCGCATCCACAACCCCCTTCAGATCGACGTTTTCCATTTTGGCGTATTTTTCGGCATGGAACTTCCCCAGATACCCCACGCCCACCACCGCGGCCCGAACTTTTTTCATGGTTTGCCTTCCCCCTTAATTCACGGACACCGTCCCTGGATCAAATCCCACGGGTCCTTTACTCCGATTTTTCCATGACCATAATGGTAATGCCCCACTGGTCGGCCAGACGGATCATTTCCTCCCGGTCAAAGACCAGGGACCGCCCTGCTTCGATCACCAGCACGGTTGCCCCGGATTCATGCATGGACCGGATGGTCTGGGCCCCCACCGCCGGCACATCGAACCGGAAATCCTGGATGGGCTTGCATACCTTCACCACCACGGCGTGGCCTTTGGCGAATTCCCCACCCCGGCGGATGGTGCTGTCCGTGCCGTCAATGGCTTCCACGGCCACCACGGTGCCGTTTGACACCACCACGCACTGGCCGATATCCAGGCTCCCGATAGCCTTGGCCATTTTCCAGCCCAGATCCATATCCGCATGCTCCGCTTTCGTGGGTTTCCGCCGAGTCCAGCATCCTGCTTCGGCAAGCAGCTCCGGCAGGAGAAACGTCGAGGTCCGGATGCGGATGCCCTCATCTTCCAGGACTTTCGCAAAGGCCCGTAAAATTCGGTCATCATGGGTATTGTTGTGCATATTGGCGATCAGCGATATGGCCTTCATATCCGGACGGATATCCAAAATCGCTCCGGGTTTTTTAATGGCCCCCACCATCACCGCTTCCGTAATGCGATTTTTCCTGAAAAACTGGATCAACCGCTTGATCTGGCCGATATAAATAATCTCAAGGGACGCCACATGATCCGCCAGGGCAGGATCGGTCTCATTATGGTAGCCGACGGCGAAAACCGCAAATCCCTTTTCAGCCGCTTTTTTGGCGAAAATTATGGGGAAAGAACCGCTGCCGGCGATCAAACCAATCTGTTTATCCATACCAGGCACAGTGTATGATGGGTTTAAAAGAGATGATCCCAAACCGATTACCGGGTAATGCCCCGTTCGGTGGATTTAATAAAATTCACAAAATCAAGCACTTCCGGAATATTTTCAACTTCGGCCAGGACCCGTTCCACCGCTTCGTTGACCGTCAGGCCAATCCGGAAAATGATCCGGTACGCCTTTTTGAGCTGGGACACGGTATTTGCGGAAAATCCATGGCGCTGGAGCCCGACCTTGTTGAGTCCGTAGAGGATCGCCCGGTCCCCGGCGGCGATCACATAGGGAGGGATATCCTTGACCACTGCGGATTTCCCGCCGATATAGGCATGGGCACCGATTCTGACAAACTGATGAATGGCCACCAGCCCGCCGATGATCACATGATTGCCGATGGTGATATGGCCGGCCAGAGTCGCATTATTGGCCATGATCACCCCTTTGCCGGTTTTACAGTCATGGGCCACATGGGTGTAGGCCATCAAAAAATTGTCCTCCCCCACTTCGGTCACCCCGCCCCCGAAGGCCGTGCCGCGGTTTAAGGTGGCAAACTCCCGGATCACCGTATTCCGGCCGATTTTCAGGTAAGTTTTTTCGCCCTTAAACTTGACCGCCTGGGGGGCCGCGCCGATGGAGGCATATTGAAATATCTGACAGTTCGGCGCGATTTCCACATAGGGGTCTATGGTGACATGGGGCCCGATAACGGTTCCCGCACCGATGGACACATTCGCATTAATAATGGTATAGGGTCCGATTTTCACGTTGGAATCAATTTCCGCATGAGAATCAATTATTGCGGTGGGATGAATCATGGTTTTCCTCCGATCAAAGCCATCAGTTTTGCTTCTGCAACTCGGCGTTTATCAACAAACGCGCTGGCGCTCATTATCACCATTCGGGACCTTTGCCGGACAATTTCAACGTCAAATATCAGCTGGTCTCCCGGCGTCACCGGGGCCCTGAAACGGGCCTGGTCCACGCCTGAAAAGCACACCCTGGAAGCAATTTCCGGGGACACGCTCTCCATCAGCAGGAGCCCGCCGGCCTGGACCATGCCTTCAATGATCAACACCCCCGGCATGACGGGCCTTCCGGGAAAATGCCCCTGGAAAAAAGGTTCATTGACGGTCACATTTTTCAATGCCCGGATTTTTTCCCCCGGCGTCAGATCAAGGATCCGGTCCACCAGGAGAAACGGATACCGGTGGGGCATCCGGTTTAAAATTTTCTCGATGTCATATCGCTGTTTCATGCCTTCTCCGAATCAAGCCAAAGGATTTTTCCGCTTGCAGAGGATCCGCATTATTTTTCGGTCAACGCGTCCAGGCGCTTTTCCATATCATTAATTTTTCGTTTTAGTTCCGGCAGCCGGGGAATGATCTGAGAGATGCGAAGCCATAACGGATGGGGCATTTCAGGGGTTCCGGAAACCACCTGGCCGGCGGGGACGGACCTTGTGACCCCGGCCTGGGGACCCACGGGGACCCCGTCGCCGATGGAAATATGGCCGGAGACCCCCGCCTGACCGGCCAGGATGACATTGCTCCCGAT
>PCSG01000038.1:8151-10959 GCA_002772195.1 Desulfobacterales bacterium CG23_combo_of_CG06-09_8_20_14_all_51_8
GCGATACCCACCTGGGCGACAATCAGCGTATTTTCCCCGATGGTCACGTTATGGGCGATCTGCACATGATTGTCCGTTTTCACCCCCCGCTTGATCCAGGTTTTCCCGAAAGTGGCCCGGTCAATGGTATTGCAGGCCCCGATTTCCACGTCATCGTCGATCTGAACGATGCCGAGCTGGGGAATCTTGACATGCTGTTTCCCGTCCGGAACGAAACCGAACCCGTCGCTGCCGATGACCGCGCCGGCGTGAATGATCACCCGGGAGCCAATGACGCACCGGGAAAGAATCGTGACATGCGGATAGAGAATCACATCGTCGCCGATGCTGGCACCTGCGCCGATGACCACGTGGGGATGAATTTTCACCCGGGAGCCGACGGTGACGTGGTCTTCAATCACGGCAAACGGCCCCACGCTGACATCTTCTCCCAAAGATACATTTTCTCCGACGCTGGCCCGGGGACTGATGTGTTCCGAAGGCCGGGGGTCGGGGAAAAACAGATGCATGATCCGGGCAAAGGCGAGACGCGGATTTTCGGACAGAATCAGGGGGACGGATGCTGGCTGATGACTCTTTTTCGGAACAATGACGGCGCCGGCCCGGGTTCCATGGAGGCGTTTTAAAATTTTCGGCGAATCCGCGAACGTGATGTCACCCTCGCCTGCCGCATCAAACGGCGCGATCCCGCGAATGACTTTTCCGGGATCTCCCTGGATATCACCGCCTGTCACCTGGATTAATTCGGCTAAGGATATTTCCATCGCAGGCTCCTTTATCATGGCCGACGCCCTGTCAGGGTTTAACAAACGCAATGCCGACCGGCGAAAATCAATTGGCGCTTCCACCTTTTTTGTTGTATTCTTCGATCAGGCCGGCGGTCATGTCAATGGATGTGGGATAATAAATGGCGGCGGTTTTTTCGATGATCAGGAGATAGCCTTCATTTTTGCCGATTTTTTCCGCGAGCGCGAAAATTTCCTTTTGCAATTTTTCAACCTCGGCGGCTTCAATCTCCCTGAATTCCGTCTGAAATTTTTTCTGAAGGGATTGAAAATCATATTTCTTGATTTCAATCTCCCGCTGCTTCTCTTCCCTTTTTCCCTTGTCCATGACCATGGCTTCCCGGGTCATCTGCTCGGAAAGGGCCTCGATTTCCTGGCCCAGGGCCGTGAGACTTTTTTCCATTTCCCGGCCTTTTTCCTGGATTTTCCCCTGGACCGCCTTGCCGGCCTCGGACTCCGTCAGGACCTTCTGAAAATCGATAACCCCGATTTTCGCCACATCCGCAGCCCTCGCCGACAGAGAAAAAACCAGAACCCCCGCCATTACCCCCAATACCCCGATCCAACCGAATTTCCCGATTTTCATGCATTATCCCCTTTCTTCGACAAACAGTCAAAAATATCCGATGCCTTCATACGAATTAAAACGTTCCACCCATGGAGAACTCCCACCGGCCCGATCCTTCTCCGGGTTTTGAGTCCAAAATATATCCCTTCTCCAGGCGCAGGGGACCCATGGGGGAATACCAGCGGATGCCGAAACCGATACTGCTCCGGAGTCCGTCTGCGGATTCCGCATCATCATTATCTGTTGCCCAGGCATTGCCCGTGTCATAGAAGAAGAGCCCCACGAGTCCGCTCTCCTGGATAATCGGGAACAAATACTCCGCATTGAACTGAACAAACTCCGTTCCACCGATTTTAATGTCACCGTCAATGACCGGGCTGATATCCCGCCAGTCAAACCCGCGCAGGGAACTGATGCCGCCCAGATAAAACCGTTCATAGTCCGGCAGATATTTCCCTGCATTTCTCACCACATAGCCACCTTCCGAGTGGAGAAATCCCACCGTCCCCCAGAACAGGGGGAAGTACCATCCGGTGTCCGCGGTCGCCTTGGAATACCCGATGTTTCCGCCGATACCGGCATATTTCAAGGTGATGCTGTGCCGGGAGCCTTCCGAGGGATTAAACGGCCGATTCCTGGAATCGTACACAACACTTACGGAAACGCTGCTCTCCACATTGGTTCCCGGATAAATATAGGGCGACACCTCCTCGGAAATATCACTGATATCACTGACATCATAGCCATATTTGACATAGCCCCGGGTAAAATCCAAGAGCGGATATCCCGTGCGCAGGGCCCCGCCATAACTGTCCCGGTCGTACTCATCATAATCCCGTTCCATTTTATAGGCGTCAACTCCGGCCGACAAGGGAATATCAAACAGCCAGGGTTCGGTAAACCCGAAGGTATACTGCCGGGACGTTCCGCCGGCCTGAGCCGCCAGTTCCAGGGTCTGGCCCCGTCCCATGAAATTGCGCTCGGAAACCGAAGCCATCACATAGGGCCCGTCCACCCCGCTGTAACCGCCGCCGAAGGTAAAGGTCCCGGTGGCCTTTTCCACCACCTCGATATCCAGAAGCATCTGATCCGCGGCAGACCCCGGCTGGGGTTTGACCTTGACGTCTTCAAAATAATCCAGCCGGTGCAGGTCCGCGACGCTGCGCTTTAGCCCTTTGCTGCTGTAAAGCTCCTGCTCATGGATTTTCAGCTCCCGCCGGATCACCTTATCCCGGGTCTTGGTGTTGCCGATGATGTTGATTCTTTCAAAATAAACCGGAGCGTTTTTTGTAATATGAAAATCAATATCAACGGTCAAATTTTCCGGATTCGTCCGGAGATCCGGCACCACATCCGCATGGGCATATCCCTTGTCCGCATAAATGTCGGTCAGGTCCAGAACATCCTGACGGATGACATCCCGGTTATACCAGGTTTCTTTCTTCACCTGGATAC
>PCSG01000038.1:10967-13555 GCA_002772195.1 Desulfobacterales bacterium CG23_combo_of_CG06-09_8_20_14_all_51_8
CGCCCCATTTTAAAGCGCGGGCCTTCGTTGATCTTGATCAGGATATAAATCCAGTCTTCCTTAAATTCCATCTCCGGCTCTCCGATCCGGGCTTCGGCATATCCATTGTTCTGATAAAACGCCGCCAGATTATACATATCCTGCTGCAATTCTTCACAATTCAGGTCTCCGGAAGACGTCAGCCAGGAAAAAAATCCTTTCTCCGATGTTTCCATAATTTTTTTCAGCTCTTTTTCCGTATAGGCGCTGTTTCCGTCAAAGGTGATGGATTTGATTCGGACCTTTTCTCCCTCCTCAATGATGAATTTCAGGTTCGCCAGACTATTGTCCAGCGCATCAATCTCATAGGTTACCTTTATATTCTGATAATTTTTGTCCTTGTACAACGACTCAATGATCTTCATATTCCGCCGGATTTTGAAGATATTTAAAATCGATCCGGTACTGATATCCACATTTTCCAGGAGTTCATCGTCATCTATGGCCACATTTCCTGAAAATTCGATTTCACGGATGGTGGGTTTTTCCTGAACCGTGAAGATAACGGTGACGCCATCCGAAGATTTTTCAGCTTCCACCCGCACATCTTCAAACCAGCCCATGGTGTAAATAGCGGTCAGGTCTTCGGAAAGCGCCGCTTCATCATAGATATCGCCGGCTTTTATCTTCGCTACCCGGAGGATCGCATCCGCTTCAATCCGCTGCTGACCCGCCACCCGGACTTCTTTGACGCGCGCCGCCTCCTCCCCATAAGCGATGGAGGCGATCGCGAGAAATGGTAAAAAAATCAACACCAGAAGCACCCATTTCACGTTTTTCCGCTTCCCACTTTCCTGCATGCCGCTATCCCGTTTTATTCAATCTCGACCAGTTTCCCTTCCGCAAGCGTCAATCGGCGGGTCATGTACGCCGCCAACTGCATATTATGCGTCACCGTGATGATGGTCATATTGTATTCATCGTTGAGTTCAAACAACAGATCATGCACCTGGCGGCTGTTCTTTTTGTCCAGGTTCCCCGTGGGCTCGTCGGCCAGAAGAATCGGAGGGTTCAGCACCAGGGCCCGGGCCAGGGCCACCCGCTGCTGCTCTCCGCCGGACAGATCAGTGACCCGGTGGCCCATTCGGTCCTTCAAGCCCACCCGCACGAGAATGGCCTCGGCGGATTCCCGAATGGCCTCCCGCTTGCGCCCGCTGATCAGACCGGGCATCAGGACATTTTCCAGGGTGGAAAATTCCGGCAGCAGATAATGAAACTGGAACACAAACCCCATGGTCTGATTTCTGAAATGGGCCAGCCGGGCGTTGTCAAAGGCGAAGACATCGGATTTTTCATATAGAAACGTGCCGCTGTCCGGTCGGTCCAGAGTCCCGAGAATATGCAGAAAAGTGGATTTGCCGATGCCGGATTCTCCGACAATGGCGATGGTGTCACCGGAACGGATATCCACCGACAGATCCTTGAGCACCTCGATTTTCGCGCCGTTTGTCCGGTAACTCTTGCAGATGCCGCCAAGCCGCATCAGCGGATCGAGGCCGCCCGTCTTAGAATCCATGGGCGAATTCGGATGATCGCTTGTTTCCAGATGGTTATCCATATCGCAGGGCCTCTACCGGATTGAGCCGGGACGCCTTGTATGCCGGATACAGGGTTGCCACAAAACAGATGACCATGGCAGCCAGCACGATAACAAACACATCGGCAAATTCCAACTGCACCGGAAGACTGGTGAAATAATACACATCTCCCGGAAGTTCGATGAATTTATAATATTTCAACAGTACACACCCGAGAATGCCCAGAGCCACCCCGGTCACCGTGCCGATGAGCCCGATCACCGTACCCTTGAACACGAAAATTTTCCAGATGCTGCGGTCCGTGGCGCCCATGGCTTTTAATATGGCGATATCCTGGGTTTTCCCCATCACCATCATGATCAGGGTGCTGGCGATATTAAAGGCCGCCACTATGATAATCAGGGTAAGAATGACAAACATGGCCTTTTTTTCCAGTTTCAAAGCCGAAAAGAAATTCCGGTTCATCTGCATCCAGTCCATGGTCCAGAAAGGAAACCCCAACTCCGCCACGATTGCATCTGAAATCGCATCCGCCTGATAAATGTCACCCACCCGTACGCCGATCCCGGACACGGAATCCTCAATCTTCATGAGCCGCTGGGCCGTTTCCAGATGAATAAAGGCCAGGGAGGCGTCATATTCATAAAATCCGGATTCAAACACCCCGGTGACTTCAAACCGTTTCATGGTGGGCAGATGGCCGATGGGAGACACCATTCCCTTGGGGGAAATCAGATAAATGCTGTCGCCTACCGCAACCCCAATGGACTGGGCGAGTTCCTTGCCCAGAACGATCCCCGGAGCCAGCGCTTCTTCGGAACCGGATATCATCTGGGGCCGGATTTTTTGAATCAGGGCTTCTCTGTCATATCCCTTGATGGGGCTTCCGTCCGCCCGGGGATCGATCCCTCGGACCACAGCCCCGGCGATGCCGGACGCGGACCGCAGCATGACCTGGGAATACACAAACGGGGCCGCGGACTGCACTCCCGGGACGGCGCTGACCTGCCG
>PCSG01000086.1:0-1775 GCA_002772195.1 Desulfobacterales bacterium CG23_combo_of_CG06-09_8_20_14_all_51_8
GAACCCGCCGAAGGGAAATCCGCCGGCAATGCCCTTGGCCATGGTCAGGAAATCGACTTCAACCCCCATTCCGCCGGTGACAAACATGGGGCCGGTGCGGCAAAACCCAGTCTGGACTTCGTCCGCGATCATCAGGGTGCCGTTTTTCCGGCAGAGGGCGGATGCGGTTTTGAGGTATGTTTCCGATGGAATATGGACCCCGCCTTCCCCCTGAATGGGCTCGATGATAAAAGCCGCCACTTTTTCGTCCAGGGCCTGCTCCAGGTCCGCCAGGTCCCCGTAATTGATAAACCGGTAATTGGGCATCAGGGGATTGAATTTGTCCCGGTGGCTGGCCTGGCCTGTTGCCGAGGCCGTGCTGATGGTGCGGCCGTGAAAACTCTGGTGGGTGGAAATTACATCCAGCCGGCCGGTTACTTTCCGGGCCAGCTTGATGGCCGCGTCATTGGCCTCAGCCCCGGAACTGGAAAAAAAAACATGGGTCAGGTTCGGGGGCAGCACCTTCATGAGCACGGACAGGAGTTCGGCCCGGGCCGGGGAATAGGTGAGCCCGGAATTGGGATTCTGAAGGATTTTTTTGCTCTGGCGGGCCAGAGCCTCACTGATCACCGGATGGGCATGGCCGATGCAGGTCACGCCCCAGCCGGCGGTGAAATCAATGTAGCGCGTACCGGCTTCATCCCAGACAAAAACGCCCTCGCCACGGTCGATGGAGATTTTCTGTTTGACGAAAAACGGGGCCATATATTGGTCTTCGGTTTTAAATGTGGTTTGACTTGACATGATACGGAAATTTCCTTTTCAAATTGATCAAAAAAAATGGCTGCACCGACAATAAGCCGAGAAAAATTTGATCCTACCGCTAATTTTTCAATTTTCAAATACAAAATATCGCCGGGGGAAATAATGGCGGGAAGGCATTGTTTTTCAGGACTGCCGGGAAAAGTCGCTGGTGATCCCGGCTTTTTTAATGGCGTTATTGCCGAATTTATCGGTAATGGCGTCCACCGTGGTATCGACTTTCTCCCATTTTTCCGTTCGTTTGCGGTCATCGACGGCAAAAAGATCCATCTGCCGGGCATGGCCGGGGGACGCGAGATCAGTTACGCCCACACCGATCAGGCGCACCGGCTTTTTCAGAGGAAAATCGTCCAGCAGGGTTGCGGCCGCCTCAAAAAGTTTTTCCGAGGCAAAGGTCGGATCGGAGAGTTTCTTCTGGCGGGTCTGCTGCTGAAAGTCATAATATTTGACCTTTAAAACAACGGTCCGGGCTTTGCAGCCGTTTTGGCGCAATTGGCGGCCCACGTCTTCACTCTGCCGGAGCAGAATTTTTTTTAAGCTTTCCCGGTCCGTGATGTCGACTGCCAGGGTTTCCTCCGCGCTGATGGATTTCACCGGACGGGCGACCACGACCGACGACCGGTCGATGCCCCGGGACAAATCAAACAGGCGATGGCCGTATTTGCCGAGACGGTTCACCAGAATTTCCCGGGAAACGGCCCGGACGTCCCCCAGGGTCAAAATCCCCATCTTTTCCAGAACAGCGGCGGTATGGGGCCCCACCCCGGAAATTTTTCGAACCGCCAGGGTTCGGATGAAGGCATCCACATCCACCGGTGCGATACAGGTGAGGCCGTCGGGTTTGTTCATGTCCGAGGCGATCTTGGCCAGAAATTTCAGGGGCGCGATACCCACGGAACAGGTCAAGCCGGTTTCCGAGCTGATCCGCTCCTTGATTTTCATTCCCATTTCCCGAGGCGTTCCAAAAAGCGTCC
>PCSG01000086.1:1790-3789 GCA_002772195.1 Desulfobacterales bacterium CG23_combo_of_CG06-09_8_20_14_all_51_8
CTTCTGCGGGGAGGCACAAAAATCCCCAAAGGGCATTTTTGCCGGGCCTGAAACACGGGCATGGCGGAATGCACGCCAAAACGCCGGGCCTCGTAGCTTGCGGCCGCCACCACGCCCCGGGCTTCCATGCCAGCCACCATCACCGGCTTTCCCCGAAGCTCCGGATGGTCGAGCTGCTCTACTGACGCAAAAAACGCATCCATGTCCACGTGAATGATCATTTTATAAACAGCGGAACATGGCAAAACCGGTTCACGTCAAACAGGCCCTGATCCGTTAGTTTCAGTTCCGGAATCACGGGAAGGGCCAGAAAAGAAAGAATCATAAACGGGTCCGGCACGATGGCCCCCAGATTCCGGGCCGCACTAGTGAGAGCATCCATCCGGTTGCGGACGGTTTCAAGGGGTTTGTCGGACATGAGCCCGGCAATGGGCAGGCTAATCTCGGATATAACGGCCCCGTCACAGGCTGCGGTCAGCCCGCCCCGCATCTCTATGATGCGCCTTACCGCGGTCATCATGTCCTCATCCGAAACCCCGACGACAATAATATTATGGGAATCATGGGCCACACTGCCGGCAATAGCCCCTTTTTTCAGGCCGAAACCGGACACAAACCCCTTGCCGACATTGCCGGTGCCGTTGTGGCGTTCGATCACGGCGATTTTTAAAATATCCCGGGACGGGTCTGAAACCGCAAAGCCCCTATCAATCCGTGCGGCAGCCACCCTCTGGCCGGTGACAATCTGCCGGGGCACCAGCTCCATGACCCGAATGTTGTTTGCTTCCGCCGGGATTCTCAAATCAACGGCTCCCGCCTGGACATTCATTGTTGATGGGCATTCCAGGGTCGGAGGAAAATCAACATCCGGATTCATCCGGCCGTCAATGGCTGCGAGCCGTCCCCCGGTATAAACCTCCTCGGCAACGGGTCTTTCAAGATCGGAAAATACCACCAGGTCCGCTCGCCTGCCCGGAGCAATGGCCCCCACCCGGTTCAGTCCGAAATATCGGGCTGCGTTAATGGTCCCGATGGAAATGGCCGTCACCGGGTCAAGTCCCGCAGTCACGGCTTTCCGGATCATGAAATCAATATGGCCTTGTGTGCAGATATCATGGGGATGGCGGTCATCCGTGCACCACATGACCCGATGGGCGGTTTTTGCATTGACAACGGGCAGGAGATCATCGAGATTTTTGGCCCCTGTTCCCTCCCGGATCATGATATACATGCCAAGGCGCAATTTTTCCATGGCTTCGGCGGCACGGGTGCATTCATGGTCGCTGGCAATGCTGGCCGCGACGTAGGCGTTTAAGTCTTTTCCCTTCACCCCCGGACTGTGGCCGTCCACGATTTTCCGAAATGCCCGGGCCGCAAGAATTTTTTCCAGAACCCCGGCATCCCGGAAAATAACCCCCGGGAAATTCATCATTTCCGCCAGTCCCACGATCCGCTCATGATTCAGATAGCGGCGCACGGCTTCCGGCCCCAGGACCGCGCCGGCGGTTTCCATGGCGGTGGCCGGCACGCAGGACGGCATGGTGAAAAATACATTGACCGGCAACTGTTCGGAGGCGGCCAGCATATAGTCGATGCCGTCGGTTCCCATGACGTTTGCGATTTCATGGGGATCGGCCACAACGCTTGTGGTGCCACGGCAAACCACGGCCCGGGCGAATTCCGCGGGGGACGTCATGGAACTTTCAATATGCACGTGGGCGTCTATAAATCCCGGGGCCACGTACCGATTTTGCAAATCAACGGTTTTTTTTGCCGGATAATCGCCGAGACCCACGATATACCCGTCGGCGACGGCGATATGGCCGGAGATGATCTCGCGTGAAAACACATTGATGATTTTTGCGTTGGTAAACAGACAATCCGCAGGCATATCACCTCGCGCGGCGCTGATCAGGTTTTCAAGGTTCATGGGCGCTCACTTCTCCTTTCGGGGAATTGCCACAGGTTTCTTCCATTTTTGACGCGGATTTCGCGGATT
>PCSG01000430.1:0-466 GCA_002772195.1 Desulfobacterales bacterium CG23_combo_of_CG06-09_8_20_14_all_51_8
TTGAACATAAAGGAAGGTGTGTCAGAGGGGCAAAGAGAGACGTACGTTTTGGAATTGATTCTTGAAATGAAGAAGCAAGGATGGCTTTGGACGGAAGAGTACATTTGGCATAAGAGGAATAGCTATCCCGGGAAATGGCCAAATAGATTCCGCGATGCGTGGGAACATTGCTTGCAATTCAACAAACAGAGAAAGTTCTCAATGTATCAAGAAAGTGTCATGGTCCCGATGGGCGAATGGGCAAAGGCACGCCTCAAGAACTTAAGTGAGACAGACAAACGCAGAGACGAATCCAGAGTGGGGAGCGGTTTTGGGAAAAGGATTTCGAACTGGGTTGGAAGAAGGATGGCCTATCCAGATAATGTTCTTCATTTGGCAACAGAATCCGCGAACAAGAACCACAGTGCCGCATTTCCCACCGCACTGCCGGAATGGTTCATAAAGCTGTTCACAAAACCTGGTGACA
>PCSG01000430.1:530-7845 GCA_002772195.1 Desulfobacterales bacterium CG23_combo_of_CG06-09_8_20_14_all_51_8
TCAGGTCTTCGCCTTTTTTCCCGGACTTCTGGGAGCCCTGACCATATCCCCCGTTTTTTGCCTTGAGACTCTTTTTAAACCGGAATTGCGAAAGCGTTCTGCGGCGAGAAGTGGTAAGAATGATGACATCCCCGCCCTTTCCGCCGTCGCCGCCGTCGGGGCCGCCTCTGGGAATATATTTTTCCCGTCGAAAGCTGACACAGCCCTGGCCCCCGTCGCCGGCCTTGACAAAAATCGTCGCTTCGTCAATGAATCTCACTCGGAATAAACACTGACCTTTTTACGGGAGCGTCCCTGCCGCTCATAGGTAACCACCCCGTCCACCTTGGAAAACAGGGTATAGTCCTTGCCCATGCCGACATTGTTTCCCGGATGAATTTTAGTGCCCACCTGACGGACCAGGACACTTCCCGCCCTGACCGTCTGGCCGCCGTATATTTTTATGCCGCGCCGCTGCCCATTGCTGTCCCGGCCGTTCTTGGAACTGCCGCCGGCTTTTTTATGTGCCATGAAACAATACTCCTTTTATAAAACTCCTCGTATGGTTTACGCCTTGACAATGCCGCCGATTTTCACTGCCGTGTAGGGCTGACGATGTCCATGGGTCCGGCGGTATCCCTTGCGGCGTTTGTATTTGAACACAATAATTTTTTTGGCTTTATCCTGCTCCACGATCTGCGCGTTTACGGAGGCGTTCGCAACCACCGGCTGACCGATGGTCAATGCGTCGCCCTCAGCCACCAGCAACACCTTGTCAAATGTCACCGTATCGCCGACATTGCCGTTGACCTTTTCAATCCGTAACACTTCCCCTTCTTCTACTTTATACTGCTTCCCGCCAGCTGCGATGACAGCGTACATGGTGTTTCCTCCGTTTACGACGTAATATATACTTTTAAAAATCTAAGAATTATATTTTTATTTCATCTTTTGTCAATAAAAATATAATGAAAAAAGGGGGCATTCCAAGACGGACGCCCCCTTTTTAAATTTATATGAACGACCGGTTATGCGGCCAGTTCTTCTTTAACCCCGACAAATACTTTGTAAAGAATCGTCAGAATCAGAAAGCCGGTTCCGTAAACCGCGACGGCGATCATGACTTCCGGAAATGTCGGGAAATACTCATTGACTTCATGGAGCGGGTTGGGAACAAACCCGCCGGCCACCATGCCCATTCCCTTGTCAATCCAGATGCCGATAAAGGTGAAGGCGCAGGCCACCGCCAGCACCGCTTCATTTTTTCGGGCGGCCGGAATCAGCAGCAGAATGATGCCCGAGACAATCAACGCCATGGCGGTCCACATCCAGGGAACAAGGACACCATGACCGTGGAGACCGAAAAACAGGTACTGAAGGTGATCCAGGTGCTCCGGAATCTGGCTGTACATGGCCACGAACACTTCGCACAGGAAGAAGAACATATTGGCGATGGAGCCGTAGACCACGACTTTGGACAGGCTCTGAATCTGCTCCCGGCCCGGATCAAAATTGGTCACACGGCGGACTATCAGACAAAGTAGGATCAGAAACGCGGGGCCGCCGGCAAAAGCGGAGGCGAGAAATCGCGGAGCCAGAATGGCCGTCAGCCAGAACCCCCGGCCGGGCAGACCGCAGTACAGATAGGCGGTCACCGTATGAATGCTGATGGCCCAGGGAACGGACAAATAAATTATGGGTTTCAGCCACTTGGCCGGGGGAACGGAGTTGCGCTCCGCGTCCAGCACGTTCCAACTCACCACGAGATTGATCAGGAGATAACCGGAGAGCACGATCATGTCCCAGAAGAGCATGGAGTGGGGGGTCGGGTAGAGAAGCACATTCAACAGCCGCATGGGCTGGCCCAGATCGGCGATAATGAACAGAATGCACATGATCATCGACGAAATGGCCAGAAATTCCCCCATAATCATGATTCTTCCAAATGCCTTGTAATTATGGAGATAATAGGGAATGACCAGCATAACGGCCGACGCCGCCACCCCAACGAGAAAGGTGAACTGGGCGATGTAAAATCCCCAGGTCACATCCCGGCTCATGCCGGTGATGCCCAGGCCAAAGTCCAGCTGCTTGAGGTAAAAAGTAAATCCCGTCCCGATGACGCCCAGCAGGACAAAAATCCATATCCAGTATGACTTGCTTCCTTTTAGAGCCTTATCTAACATAACCACCTACCTTATACGATGTAATAAACCGATGGGTTGGTCCCCAGGTTCTGTTTACGCCGGATGGCATAGTTTTCTTTCAAGAGCTTCCGGATCTCGGACTGCGGGTCCTCCAGGTCTCCGAAAATCAGGGCCCCGTCGGACGCTTCCACGCAGGCCGGTTCCTTGCCCACGGCCAAGCGCTCCGCGCAGAAGTTGCATTTTTCCACCACCCCTTTCATGCGGGTGGGAAATTCCGGGTTTTCATTTTTAATGGCTTCCCGGGGGTCCCGGAAATTGAAGCTTCTGGACCCGTAAGGGCAGGCGGCCATGCAGAACCGGCACCCGATGCACCGGTGAAAATCCATCAGGACCAGACCGTCCGCCCGCTGAAAGGTCGCCTGGGTCGGACAGGCCTGAACACAGGGCGGGTTGGCGCAGTGGTTGCAAAAGACCGGAATCGGAAGATGTTCAAAGCGCTCCGCCAGAAACAGATCGGTTTTTTCAGGAAAAGCGTGCTTGTATTCCGTATCCCAGATCCATTTGATTTCATGGCGCTTGTTCGCATGGTCCGGAACATTGTGGGTCTGATGACAGGCGTTTTCCATTTTCCGGCAAATGGCGGCGGTTATTATCCGGGTATCCACCACCATGCCCCACCGTTTCGCAGTGAGCGCATTTGCCCCTTTTTTGTAAATTTCTTCAGCCGAAGTCTGGCCGGCAGACGCGATCACATCATCTGATGTCAGCCCATCCAGAAGGGACAGAGACCCCAGCCCCAGAACGGTTACCCCGGCGAATTTCAAGAAGTTTCTTCTGTTATTTTCCATCACTTCTTCTCCTCCTTCGGGTATGTATGACAATTCCAGCAGTAAGGATCCACCGATACATAATTATGACATTTGTCACAGAAATCGGCTTTGTTGGAGTGGCAATCCATACAGGTATTGGAAAGGCTTGCCACATATTCCTTGCCGTTTACTTCATAAACGCGCATCGCATCGCGAACCGTGCGGTCCCGCCAGCCGTCCAGCAACTGCATATGTTCTTTGCGCATATAGTCGGTATCCCGGACGCACTGTTTGGCGGCTTTGGCCTTTTCCGAAAGCTTCACTTCAGGCGCGGGCGCCGCAGCGCCGCGATTATACCAGATCGGAAAGGTAAACACGGCGACAAAGATGGCCAGCCCGATGATGATTTTCGGTTTATCATTCATCAGTTTACTCCTCCTCTTCTTTCAGGGGTTCTTGCCGAAGGTCTATGGTCCGCTCGATCTCACCGTCCATCACCAGCGCATTCCCCACCAGTTCGTGAATTCCGGTCACACCGACTTCCGGCACCCAGTAATTCATGAGCGGCGGCAAGGCGGCCCGGTCGATGGCGCAGATGCAGGCCAGCATATTCACCCCGTATTTATCATGCACATGCTTGACGGCATTGGCCCGGGGAAGTCCTCCCCGCATTCTCAGATCCATGATTTCTTCCGTATTCAGACCGGCCCCGCTGCCGCAGCAGAAGGTCTGCTCCCGGATGGTGTTTTCCGGCATGTCATAAAAATGGTTGCAGACATTTTTCAGCACATACCGGGGCTCATCCAGAAGCCCCATGGCCCGGGACGGATTGCAGGAGTCGTGAAAGGTCACCTTGAATTTATCGTTTCGGGAAGGATCCAGTTTGAGTTTGTTGTGTTTGATCAGGTCTGCGGTAAACTCGGCAATGTGAACCATTTTCGTGGATGCCGCATTTTTAAATACGGTACCGGTGAGGGGGCTTTTGGGCACTTCCAGAAAATCCGCCGGACCGTTCATGGTTTCCATGTACTGGTTGATAACCCGCCACATGTGCCCGCATTCGCCGCCCAGAATCCATTTGACACCCAGGCGTTTGGCTTCCTGATACATTTTTCCGTTCAAGCGCTTCATCACATCCGAGGAGGTAAAGAGCCCGAAGTTCCCGCCTTCGGACGCATAGGTGCTCAACGTGTAATCCAGGCCGATGTGCTCAAAGAGCATCAAATAGCCCATCATCGTATAGGTGCCCGGATCGGCGAACACGTCCCCGGAGGGCGTAACGAAAAGAATTTCAGCCCCTTTGCGGTTGAAGGAAGGGTTGATTTTAACGCCGGTGATTTCTTCGATGTCATCGCAGAAAAATTCAATCATTTCCTTGAAGGCATGGGGCTGAATTCCCAGATGGTTTCCGGTGCGGAAGCAGTTGGCCACCGGCTCCAGAATCCAGTTGATGTTCAGACCCAGCAAGGACAGGAGCTCGCGTCCCATCATGGTGATTTCCGCCGTATCAATGCCATAAGGGCAGTACACCGAACAGCGGCGGCATTCCGAGCACTGATAAAAATAGGCGAACCACTCCTTGATGACGGCCGGGGTCAGCTTCCGGGCGCCGGCGATGGATCCGAGAATTTTTCCGGCGATGGTGAAGTCGTTGCGGTAAATGGACCGGAGAAGTTCAGCCCGCACCACGGGCATGTTTTTGGGGTCCCCGGTGCCGATGAAAAAATGGCATTTGTCCGCGCAGGCCCCGCACCGGACGCAGATGTCCATAAAGACTTTCAGGGACCGGTATTTTTCCAGGCGCTCCTTGAACCCTTCATGAATAATTTCCTGCCAGTTGGGAGGCAGCTTCCAGTCCTCATCCGCCGGAGACCACTCGTCTTTTGCCACAAGACTCAGATATTCCTGGTTCTTTTTCTTTGTGGGATAGCAGAATGTTCCTTCGGAAAAATCCGTTGGCACGTCTTCCCATGGCTTTTTGGGAAGCGCATAGTCGATGCTGTTAAACATCTCTTCAGGTTTCAGGATATCCACCATAAATTACTCCTTTTCCACAGGCAGACCTGCCTCGATCATTTTTTCCCGGAAGTCATCTTCATATTCATCATAGGTATGAAATTTGACCTTGGGGTTCCATGGATTAATATGTCGTTTCATCCGGCTGTTGTTCGCCAGGTTCCGGGTGGGGCTTAAAAACACGCCGCCCATGTGCATGAGTTTGCTGAAGGGGATATACGCCACCAGAATGCAGACAAAAAACAGATGCACGTAAAACAGCGCCGAAAGCCCGCCTTCAGGAATGCCCATGTGAAAAGTGGCCAGTCCCATGGTCAGTTCCTTGACTTTCGTCACATCCACTTTGGTGAAATACCGCATCGTGAGGCCGGTCAGGGCAATGCCGATGATGAGGAGAAGCGGGAAATAGTCCGCTGCTTTGGAGATGTAATTAATTTTCGGAATCAGAATCCGCCGCATCAAGAGCAGGAGCGCGCCGGCCAGCAGGGTGACGCCGGAGATGAACACGCCGGGAAGTCCCACCTGAAGAATACCATCCATCTGCTCCAGAGCCTTCACGAAAAACGGCACCGGTTCCAGAAAAAATCTCAGATGCCGCACCACCACCGCCAGAAAGGAATAGTGGAACAGGATGGCGAACAGCCACAGCCACACCACCCATTTGTAAGAAAGCCGGGAACCCACGATTTCCACCCGGGAATTCCGGAACAGAGACCGGAACAGCACAATCTCGAAAAACATCCGGACCAGAACCCCCCAGGTGGTGCTGGGGTTGTCAATTTTGTTCTGTTTGATCCAGTCCATGGACTGCTGCTGACCGCAGGTGGTGGGAATCCGGAAAGGCACCGGGGATTTGGCCCAGTCCATCACCCGATTCACAAACCCGGCGATAAAAATCACCAGGGCCAGATAGGGAATGAAAATGCCGAATACGCCCTGAAGCCCCACCGATCCGGCGCCCACATAGGCCACCAGTCCGAGGACAACCACTGCCAGGAGGGAATATAAATAATTTACATTCATTGAAAATCACCTCATCCTAGGTTCACAATTATATATGGACAGATTTCATATCCGGTTTAATTTTTCCTGGTTTCATTTTTAGCTCCGGCCCATTTTCGGGGCACAGGTTTCATTCTCCGGTTTGTGCACCGGCAGGGCGTCCGGTATTTCACAGATCAGGTTATTTTTGATCAGCAGTTTTTTTACGCTTTCCTTTGCCTGATTGATCCGCAGCAGAAACACCGTTTCCCGGCATTTGCTGTATATATCGATGGCGGTCAGCATCAGCTCGTCTGTGTGGACGGCCACGTCCCGGAGAAAACGGTCCACGGCCGGGTCCGACAGGTTTTTTTCAAGTGATTTCTGCAAAATGGGCTTGATGGAAAAGAGAAAAGAAAGGGCCTGGGAAGGGGAAAATTCCTGGACCGCCCGCAGGCGGACGATGGGATCCATGGCCTCCTGGACCGCCGCCATGTCCATTTTTTCTTTGATCACTTCCGTAAACAGAAGGTCAATGCTGCGTTTGATGGTGCTGCCCACGGGATTGGCGAACTTGTCCCGGGTGTTTTTGAAAAAACCAACGGAATCCGGCGGATAGGTAGTGATCACTGCGTCGATCCACCGTTCCACCAGCTTGCGCCGGTTTTCCTCTAAATAAGGTTGAAGGTCCATTGCCGGGATTCTTTATGAAAGCCCACATGTCGGCGTTTTTTTGCAAAACGCGCGTCAAAAAAATTATTTTGCCTAAAGAAAACAAACTTATACGTTTTAAAAAAAAGTTGATATATCAGAATGAAAATCAAAGTCAAGTTTATTTCGAGCCCCTTTTCAGCGGATTTTATGGAAGCAAGCGGATGTCATGATTCGGTTGCCCGCCGCCTGCGACCATGCTATGCTCCGAATTTTTAAATCGGCAAAAAAGCCGCTTCGGCGGTTTCTTTTAACCCCCTTTTGGAAAACAAGACCCATGAACCGCACCCGAATTCAAGCGATTTTATCCTCCCAAACTCCACCGGGAACCGTGCGCATCAAAGGCTGGGTAAGGACCCGGCGCGACGCACGGACCTTTTCCTTTATCGAAGTCAACGACGGCTCCTGTCTGGCCAACATTCAGGTAATCGCCGAAGCGGACCTTGCCAACTATGAGGAGATCAAACGTCTGACCACGGGCTCATCCGTGGCTGTCGAAGGCGTCCTGTGCGAATCTCCTGGCCGGGAGCAGCGATGGGAAATTCACGCCGAGGCCATTGACATTTATCAGATGGCGCCGGAAGAGTATCCGCTTCAAAAAAAACGCCACACGGATGAATATCTCCGCACCATCAGCCATTTGCGGCCCCGCACCAACAAATACGGGGCCGT
>PCSG01000430.1:7853-8712 GCA_002772195.1 Desulfobacterales bacterium CG23_combo_of_CG06-09_8_20_14_all_51_8
TCCGGTCGCAAATGAGTTTCAGCGTGCACCAGTTTTTCCAGGAACGGGGATTCGTCCACGTCCATACGCCCATTCTCACCGCTTCGGACTGCGAGGGGGCCGGGGCCATGTTTCAGGTGACGGCCCTGGATCTGGAAAACCCGCCCCGAGTGGACGGAAAAATCGACTATCCCCGGGATTTTTTCGGCAAACCCGCCAACCTCACGGTATCCGGCCAACTGGAAGGGGAGCTGTTCGCCCTGGCCCTGGGGGACATCTATACCTTCGGCCCCACGTTCCGGGCCGAAAACTCCAATACCAGCCGGCATGCGGCGGAATTCTGGATGGTGGAGCCGGAAATGGCCTTCTGCGATCTTGCCGAAAACATGGATCTCGCGGAAGCTTTTGTCCGATTTTTAGCCGAAACCGCCCTGAACAGGTGCACCGAAGACCTGTCCCTGTTTGCAAAATTCGTGGACAAAGACCTGCCGGCCACCCTGGAAACCATCGTGTCCAAGCCGTTTATTCGAATTCCCTATACCGAAGCGGTGGCCATTCTGGCGAGATGCGGGAAGACATTCACCTATGACGCGACCTTCGGGACCGATCTCCAGACCGAGCACGAGCGGTTTCTGGCGGAAGAGCATTTCAAGCAGCCGGTCATCCTTTATAATTACCCGAAAACCATCAAGCCTTTTTACATGCGGGTCAATGATGACGGAAAAACCGTGGCGGCCATGGATGTCATCGTTCCCCGCATCGGTGAAATTATCGGCGGCAGCCAGCGGGAAGAGCGACTGGGCGTGCTTGCGGCCCGCATGGATGAAACCGGGATTTCCCAGGCGGATTACGGGTGGTATCTGGATTCCCGGCGCTTCGG
>PCSG01000155.1 GCA_002772195.1 Desulfobacterales bacterium CG23_combo_of_CG06-09_8_20_14_all_51_8
TTCCGCTTCTGAATCGATGTCTTCATGTTCAAAACCTCCCGGTTTGATGTTTGAAGACATTATAAACGGTATATTAATAAATTGCAAATCCCTTAGATTACTTTTTTGCAGCATTCCGGAATTCCTGAGACTGAATGAATTTAACGAGTTCATCCTAAATTTCATTAATTACATTATCAAACTCTTCATGCATCTGGCTGTAGCCCCAGACGAGCGCAAAGCCCTTTTCAACATCTATTTTTTTCCGGGCAATCACATTCCCGTTTGCAGGATTAACCAGTTTGGCTTCAATACTGGCATATACCTTGTACCCGGTATACCCGTCACACCAGAAATCAAGCAGATCCATATCCAGGCGCAAAGATTTCCCTTCAACCGGATCAGTGGAATATCCGGAATGCTCAAGGGCTGCCTTAGCTGTCTCTTTTAAGACGGTTTCAAGATCTCTGCCGGACTCCGTTTTTAAGTCAAAGGGGTTCCCATATCCGCCGCGAAGCGTTCCGATAAAATCAAACCCTTCTGCACCATAATCCACGGCGCGCTTGTTAAAGACAGTTCCGACAACAACAGAACCACTGCTCATATCCCCCTTTGAAAGCTGCGCCCTTTGAAGGTTTATGGCGGGAATACAGGCGTTCACGACTACCATCAGTGCCAGTGCAAGAAATAACCAATAGATTTTTTTCTCATGGGCATTGTTGTTCCTCCTTTTTTTAAAAAACGTTTTTACGGCAGTTTGTCGTGGCCTATAGTAATTTTTCAGCACTCTTGGGGTCAAACGCTCTTGGGCGCTCTTGGGGTCAAACCTTTAAACTTGATATTTCATTTATTTTCGTTCTGTGGCAGCTTAAGATTCAAGGTTTGTCAAGATTGGCAATATCGTAAAAAGTCAAAAAAACAACTTGTTGTCATTCCGGCGAAAGCCGTAATCCCGCAATTTCAATATGTTCTGGATGCCGGATCAAGTCCGGCATGACGGAATCCGACTTTTTACGGGCGCATCAAGATTTCAAGATTAAAGATTTGACCCTCTTCCCTTCGAGCGCCGCCGAGCTTCTCGCGGTCAGGTTGTAACTATTGTTCGGTTTTCTTTCTTAATTTCATTGCATTTTTACTGATTTCTTCAATGGAAAGATCCTCATCTAAACCTTCACGCCATTTTGTGTAATCAAATGGTTCTCTCTGAATAAGGGCAACGAACCTTTCGGCTTCGACGTCACTCAATTGATCTGTAAGAACCTGAATGCCCTTTAATCTTATTTCTGTATCTGTCATCATGTTAACACCTCTTTAATAAAACCTATCGGGTCAGTGATTTTAATGTCTGCTATCTTGCTTGATTTGTTTAATATTTTATCATCTGTTGTTAAATAATATTCACAATTAGCAATAATTGCGCAAGCAATATGCAATGAATCAATTTTTCGTAAACCGATTTGATTGAGAAGATTGGCTTTTTTTGACCTTGATCATCAAATGGTCGATTGAAGCAACAGTTGTCGAGATAAATTTTCATGTGCTATAATTTCTCTTTATTATGCCGCTGTCTTGAATCGAATCCGAACGGAGTGAGCGCCGCGATTCCCGGCGACGCAGTCGCCGGGAATAAGTTATTCTAAAGTTTCCGGTGAACTCCTGAGCTTGTGGACTGCCGGTATCGATCATTATTTGCAGGCTTTGAAGCCGTGGTCCGCCATATCCCCTTGTCCAGCTTTAACTATCTTGAAATACATATAATTCCATATGCCAGGCAAAAAATCCGGGGGAGATGAGGCGATGCATCCGGGCTTCTGCTACAACAGTTTTCGGTGGTCCATAAACCGCTCAGGCACCCGGGCCATCTGGGCGGCGTCCGAATAATTTTTCATGAGAGATGCGCATTGTTCCAGCCGGGAGGAAAGGGGAGGGTGGGTGGAGAACCAGGACCCCTTGGAGACCGCCGTGGCCTCGTTTTTTTTGAGCATGGTCAGCACCCGGATCAGGCCGGCTGGATCATAGCCGGTGCGGTAGGCCACATCCATGCCGGATGCGTCGGCTTCATATTCCATGTTCTTGTCCAGGCCCTTGTCAAACAGCACCGTCTGGAGATTGCCGACCATGTCCCGGAACTGCTTGCCTTGTTCCCCTTTCATGTTGATGGTGCCGATTTTGGCGGCCCCTTCTAAAAATTTGGCCCGGCGCACGGAATTCAGTGCGTGCTTGTGGGCCACATGGGAAACTTCATGGGCCAGCACGCAGGCCAGCTCCGCCTCATCGTTCATTCCTTTTACAAGCGTGCTGCTGAGAAAAATAATGCCGCCCGGGCAGGCGAACGCATTGTACAGGGAGGAGTCCACCACCACGAAATAATAGGGAATCTCCGGACGAATGGAGTTTTTCGCCAGCGCATTGCCCAGGGTCGTGACATAAGTTTGAAGGGAATCGTTTTTCACCGGCAGGCCGTAGCGCTGGAATCCTTCCAGGGCCAGGGATTCGCCGATGATGAATTCGGATTTGTAATCAATGCCCCCGACGCTCTGGACAATGCCGGTCAGTCCTTCCAGAGCCTGCTTGGCTTTGGAGATATCCTTGTTTCGGCCTTCCGGATCAATGGCTTTAAAGAGATCAAAGGCCCATGCCGGGCTTGAGAGGAGCAGGGCAAACGGCCCGGCCAGTTTGAGAAAATGCCGGCGGCTGAAGGCAGGACGGGTCAGGTCTGTTTTTTCCGTAAACGCAGGATTTGTTTTTTTCATGGGGTCCTCTTTAATTTTTAATCAGCGTATTCGCCGATTTTGCCCTGTTTCAAAAACCCATCAATGGCATCGTCCTTGACGGTGCGGGAGATGACCGAATCAAGCGCATCCTGGCTTTGTTTGGGTGTGCCGGTGGCCTGGGCGTATTCCTTGGCTTCCGGAGACAGTCCCCGGATGCTTCGGGATGAATCCGCGGCATCCGCGTTGATATCGCTGCCGGAAAGACCGCCGAGAAGACTCCCCGCCCCGGCCCCGTCGTCTCCCGTGTCTTCCATTTCCGGTTCTTCGGCGGACACTTTTCCCCGGTAAATCCACCCGGTCCGGCCGTCTTTCGTGGTGACCTTAAGCCATCGGCCTTCGGTGGCCAGTTCGGTCAGGACCGCGCCCCGGGACAGTTCGGCAAGGGTATCCGATGAACTGGAACTTTCGGATTTCAGTTCTGCGGTGTCTGAACTGACATAGAGGGTAGCGCCGGCGACAGCGACGCAAATCCCCAGACAAACAAACAACAGCGCGATTGGAAAAAACTTGAAAAATCGTTTCATAGGCACACCTCGTTTTATTATAAATAATCTCCGACGAGCGTAAACGCGCCCCAGTAACCAGGGTGTGGGTAGCGGGATTTCACATGCATGGCCGCCTGTTTCAGGCTCTCGGCTTTATCGCCGGTCATGTAGCGGCGGTAGAATGTTTTGATCAGCACGGCCGTGGAAACGTCGCTGACCCGCCACAGGCTGGAAACCACCGTATGCGTGCCGGCGAAGAAAAAGGACCGGTTGAGCCCGATGACATCATCACCGGTGGTGATTTTTCCCAGCCCGGTCTGGCAGGCGCTTAAAAAAACCATGTCCGCGTTTATCTTCAGACCGAAAATTTCGCCTGCCTCCAGATTGCCATTACTATCTGATTTTGTAAAGTCTTTATCTGAGGTCCCCGCCAGTTTTATGGCGGACAGAAGGGGGTTGATTGGATCAAATTCTCCATGGGAAGCGAAATGGATGACATTGAACCGGGAAATATTGTCCACCACCCAGGTTTTCGTTGCTCGTTCCCGGGTCAGCAGGGTCATTTCCGGAAAATTCCACTGGATGGAATAGACTTCCTGCTCGGCAAAGGGCAGGTCGAGCAGGGGATCACCCAGATCAGGGTTGCCGATGGCCAGCACTTTGGGAATGGGCTTCGGCTCGGTGCTGCGGCGGCTCAGGGTGTATTCCAGGACCCCGGCGCTGGGCAGGTAGAAAAAAGCAAAATCATCCACCAGAAAATTTTTGCCGGTATAGAGCGTGGCAAAAGACAGATAATGCAGAGACCCATGGGGAATGACGCCCAGGGTATGAATGTTTTTTAGTTGAGGCATTACCGGAGCAACGAGTTGATCATAGAGACCTTTTGCATGTTTTTCCCAGGGCTCCAGATTCTGGATGATGCGCCGGTATTCCAAGATATGCTTTTCAAGCAATGTCCGGTCCGCCGGGATTCTGACGAGGGTGATGGGAAGTTCTGCCCCGCCGGTTTCAGCGGCGGTTTGGGAAGTCAGAATCCAGCAGAAAATTTCATCATCCAAGAGGTAATAGGAAATCACCGCCACGCCGGGTTCCAGCCATTTAATGAGCTGATCCGTATCCACCGGCGGCACGGAAACCAGGGACGCGAGCTGGGGATTTTTGAGCTGCATGTCGATCATGACATTTTCCAGATCCCGATTCAGGGTTTCAATGGATTTTTCGTAAGTCGCCTGTTCCAGTGCATCCGGTGATTGCGCCAGTAGGGATTCATTCGCCTCGATTTCAGACAAGATGAGGTGCTGCCGCCGGAAGAGCTGGTTTTCGGCGTCATCGGAAAAGCCAATTTGCCCGGAACCCAGCAAATCGATAAAATTCCGGGACCGGGAGCGTTCGGCCATTTCAAAGGCCGCCACAGGCTTTCCCGTGTCCGCCAGCAGCCGGACCAGGGCTTCATACACCGAGAGCTTATCGGTGAGAAAATTCTCCCGGAGCCGCTCGATTTTCAGGTCCGACCGAAGGGTTTCAATGACATCCACGGCCTCGCGCAGCAGGGTTTCCGCCTGCCCGGGATTTTTGTAAAATTCAAGCTGGATTTTTGCCTTTCCGAACAGGGCCCGCCAGATGTTTTCTTTAAGGCGCATGTCTCGGGACATGCTGAGGGCCTGATCATAAGCTTTTTCAGCCTCGGCATATTTTTTCAGCATGATCAGGGCCTCACTTTTCCCTAAGAGAGCCTTGGATGCGTTGATCCGGTTGCCGATGCTGTTCGAAAGGGCATAGGCCTCATCAAACAGGCCGGCGGCCTTTTCCGGCTGGTTCATTTTAAGAAACGTCAGGCCCTGGTTGCGGTAATCATAAGCAAGCCCCCATTTGGAGGCAAGTTCCGTATCGATTGCCACCGCCTGGCCAAAGGTTTCCAGGGCTCGTTCATAGTCCCCCCGGTCCCGGTAAATCAGTCCCATATTATTGAGGGTGGAGGCAATTTCATCCTTGCGGATGGCAAGACGCCGGGCATGGTCGAGGGCGTCCGCAAGTTCGGCCAGGGCCTTGTCATAATCCCCCAGGGTCCACCAGATGAGCCCTGCTGTGTTTAAGGACATCACCTGGAGGAGGGGAAAGTCGTATTCTTTTGAAATGGCATAGCACTGGCATTGAAGCGTGAGGGCGGCTTCGTATTTTCCCTGAAACCAGGCGTTGTTGGCCTGCTCAATGAGGATTTTGGCCTTGAGCAGGTGTTGTTCCGGTGCTTTGGATTCAATTAAATCAAGACTTTGCGCATAGAATCGGTCGGCGCTGGGGAAATTTCCCAGCAGCCGATGGCAGCGGCCGATATTGAGGCTGGATTCGGCGATTTTTTCCACATCATCGGACTCTGTAAATATTTTCAGGGCTTTTTCATAATGGACAATGGCCGTGGCATAGTGGTTCAGGCGCAGATCATAGACCCGGCCCATGTGGAGATGCTGTTCTCCTACGAGTTGCGACTGGTTCAAGGTAAGGCTCAGGTCCGCCGCAGACTGAAACCGGCTTAAAGCGGTATCATAATCCGTGGCGTTTTCCAGGACAATGCCCAGATCCGTGACAGCTTTGATCAGGTCCTTGTCCGGCGGAAGTTTTTCCATGATGTGAACCGCGGTCTCGATGACAGTGATGGCCTGCTGATATGTCTGGTTTTTGGCATGCATCAGGCCCAGGCGGAGCAGGGCTTCGGCGTGGGCTTTGGAATTTTTATCCGTGTCCGCCATGAGCCCGGCAAGGTCCTGGGCGAACTTCAAGGCCGCTTCATTGTTTCCGCTGCGATAGGCGCTTTCCCGGGCGTATTTGTAAAGATCCGGAAGATATTGGCTGTAAGTGGAAATCTCTTCGGCAATGGAAATGGCGTTTTCAAATCCGACGACGGCCGCGGCATAATTTGCCTGATCAAAATAGGTCCGGCTGATTTTCACATAGTCAATGAACTGTTTTTTGGCAAAGGTTGAAGACTGTTTTCGGTTCATGCCCTGATATCCGAGATAGAGAGGCGCTTTTGGCGGGCGTATGGAACCGTCGTCGGGGGAGACGGAAGGAGTTTCCGGGGCCTGAGATTTTGCGGCGATTGCGGACCGGAAAGCGTCTATGCCCGACTTTTCCGCATAGGAGCCAAGAATTTCAGCAATCCGGTCCGGGCCATGATCCGGATCCATAAACACAATGGCCGGGCATCTGAAAATGGAAAACAGATGGCCTAAAACAAAGGTCTGGTCGGCCGGATCACTGCCTGACAGGGCCAGGGAAAGATTGGCGGTCCGGGCCAGCAGGTTTTCAAGACCTACCCGGGTATCCTCATCCGTATAAACAGCAAAAAAAGACCGGGCAATGTCCTGGGGTTCCGTGGGAACGGTAGAGGCCAGGGTGGGTCCCTTTGAAAGAAACAGGGTGTTGGCCGTTAAGAGTTCATTATCAAGTGTGGACATTTCAGGCGTTTCTCCGGACAGATACGTCCGGATATCATAGTCCTGGGCCACGGGACCGGAAAAAGGCACGGGCGGCACAGCCATGAGTTTCTGCTTGAAGGGTTTGCGGCTGTTGATGCATCGCAGCAGATGAGTGGCGCTCAGGGCCCGGGGAAAGGCGGGGTCCACATTCAGGGCATCGGGAGTTTCAAAGGCTATATATGGAGTGGTCCAGTCGATGGTCTCCTTGATTTTCGCCTTGACCGTGTCAAAATTATCAGCGGTAAATGCCGTGATATCCTCCGGTGTGATTACAAAAACTGCAAAGGGGGAACCGGGAATGCCGGTATGAAAAATTCTTGCCACTGCGTCATCTTCTGCGAGGGCTTCCTTGATATCCATGGCTTCGCAGGGCTGGGGCGACAGGAGGGTGATAAAATCCGGCGGGGCGGATGCGGGCTTGCTGAAAAAGGCGTCTTCGGCAAGGCTTCGGTAGGTTTCCAGGAGGCCGGTGTAAACCTTTTTCAGGGCGACGGCCTGGGCCATGGTTTTTTCATTTTTGCTTTTTTCATTCAGGAGTTGGATGTTCATGCCCGCCAAATCGTCTGCGGTCTCTTCGATTTTTTCCGCCAGAGCCAACAGCCGAATCGACAGGTCCCGGGTGCCGGGGTCCTGAATGTCTTTTAAGGGCGAGGGGAGATTTTCATTGTCCGGTCCCAGGGATTGGGCCAGCAGAGCTCGTTCGTTTTCAAGGCGCTTGGCGATAAAGGGCTTCTGGTCGGAGGAGGCTTCGGCCATCTGTTTTTCAATGGATTTGATTTGTTCCAGCCGGGGATAAAGCTCCCGGAAAAAAGCCTGTTCCTGAACATTTCCCGGTCGCGCGAACCGGGCTGTCCGATGAAAGCGTTCAATTTCGGAAATTTTTTCTGCCAGCGCAAACGCCCCTTCCGTATCACCGGCTGAGAGTTTTTCAAAAACCAGAGGACCGAATCCCTCAATGATTTCCCCGGGGCCGCATCCGGCCCGGGAAAGGGGAACATTTTCCAGCGCTGTCAGTGCGTTTTCGATCTGGCCGAGACCCAGCAGGGCCCGCCATTCTAAATCCCCGAATACGCCGGTTTGGGAAATGGTCATGGCTTTTTCGAAACTAAGCCGGGCCGCCTCTTCATCGCCAATGGTCCGGGCTGTTGTCCCTATGTTGAGATACAGCGCGGCCCCTGCCGCCAGATCATCGCGGCGGGCCCGTGCGGCATTTTTTTTAAAAAGGGCGATGCCCCGGTTAAAATGACCCACCGCTTCCTTTTCAAGCATCACGCGTCTCACGTCCGCTTCCAGGGAACCGATGGATTTTTGGACCGCGTTAAAATAAAACACGCCCAGGATCGCGTGATACCTGAGAATCGGAAGGGCGCCGATGACATCCGCTTTTTGGTGGAGCAGGGCCGTGGTCCACTGGTCAAGGGACTGGAGGCGGTGGATGCGGTCCGGCGACAAAACGCCTGTGACGGCATGGGCCGTGGCGGCCATATTTTCAAGATTGGTGGCAGCACTTTTGGGATTTTCCAGTTTCAGGCAAAGATCGGCGGAAACAGCGAATTTTTCAAACGCAGCCGGATCATTCCCCGTGGCGTGATCCAGGAGGCCGGACCGGTGATAGAGCAGGGAAACCCCAAAACGGTCATTTTCCGTGACCTTGTCTGCGGAAGGAACATCCTTCAGCTGTTTTTCAAGGGCTTGCCGGGAGGAACGAAGATGGCCCAGTTCCAGCTCGATCCGGGAGAGAAAAGTCTCCGCCAGGCGTCGTTCCTGAACCGCGGAAAAGCCTTTGGCCGCCTGGGTGGTGGTGGCGGCATCCAGAGAAGTTTTATAGGAAAGATTGATCAAGGCGGTTTTTTCTGTTTCCGCCGGCGCGGGCACACCGTATTGATCGATCAGGGAAAGGACCTGACGAAAATCATCTCCTGATTTTTCAAGCAAATGCGTGCGCTCTTCCCCGGTCAGGGTTTTGGCCTGCTGGTAGGTATTGTAGGCCACGGACCGCCGGT
>PCSG01000097.1 GCA_002772195.1 Desulfobacterales bacterium CG23_combo_of_CG06-09_8_20_14_all_51_8
TCCATCTTGAAAATATTTTCCATGGTGCCGTAAATGCGTTCCGGCGCTTCCCCGCTCCAGCCGAAAGCGCCGAATGATCCGCCGACTTTACCGGCAAGGTCTGCTTTTTCCGCAAGGAACAGGAATGTTTTCATCCCCTGCATCATGTCCCCGTGATACGTGGCGGACCCGAAAACATACCCGTCATAGCCGTTGATGTCTTTTTCGGATTTCAGATCCTTGACATCCGCCAGTTTGACTTCGTGTCCGGAAAATCGCAGCCCCTCAGCAATGAGTTCACCGATCTTCCGGGTGGCGCTGGTTCGTGTCGCATACACAATCAGTAATTTTGCCATTTTTATATCCTCTATTTAGATCCGACCCGGTCGTCCGTCCCCTTTTCCGCGCAATCCGGCGTGTAGCAGGTGTTGTCCACGAATTCGCATTTCTTGCGGCATGAGGGGCATTGATCCGGATAGGATTCCGCTTCAAACGTATACCCGCAGTTTGAACATTTCCAACTGGGCATAATGATCGTTCTCCTGTTATGAGTTATTCTGCTTTCCAGAGCCCGTGAAGATTGCAGTATTCCCGGGCGACAATCTTGGTCCCGGTCAGTTTGAATTCCGCTTCAGGGGCATCGCCGGGGTTTAAAAACTTGCGGCAGATCTTGTCGCCGGCAATGGCTTCCACCCACTGGATATAATGCTTCGCCTCCATGGGATGGGTCACGGAGCCGACCTTGACCTTAACACCGTCGGCTGTTTTTTCAATGACCGGCACGTGTTTTTCCTTGGCCGCATCCACCGTGTTTTCCGTTATCAGCGTCATGTTCTGACCGCAGCAGACCAGTGTGCCGTCGCTGCCGAAAAGGACTTCCACAATATTTCCGCAAAGTTGACATTTATAAACTTCCAGTCGTTTGGCCATGTCTTTCCTCCTTTAAAATGTAAAAATTAGTAATTTTCTCCCAGAATTTCATAATAGGACTGAGGATGCGCGCAGGCAGGACACATTTTCGGCGCTTCCGTGCCTTCATGAAGATATCCGCAGTTCCGGCAGCGCCACACCACAGCTTTTGCTCGTTTAAAAACCTTTCCGGCATCTATGTTGACAGCCAGATCCAGATATCTTTTTTCATGCTGTTTTTCAGCGACCGAAACCGCTTCAAATACCATGGCCACAGCTTCAAAACCCTCCTCTCGCGCGACTTTCGCGAACCCCGGATACAAGTCGGTATATTCCTCATGTTCACCGGCGGCAGCGGCCTTCAGGTTCTCCAGGGTGGCGCCCACCTGGCCTGCGGGAAACGCGGCCGTGATTTCCAGCATGCCCCCTTCCAAAAATCCGAAAAACCGTTTGGCATGCTCTTTTTCCTGATTGGCGGTTTCCTCGAAAATCCAGGCGATCTGATCATAGCCTTCTTTTCTGGCTTTGCTGGCAAAATAGGTATACCGGTTGCGAGCCTGAGATTCACCGGCAAATGCTTTTAACAGGTTCTGTTCGGTCCGCGTTCCTTTAATGCTGCCCATTGATTCCCTCCTTTTGGATCAAAATTATGATGGATTATAGTTTGATATGGAAATTACCATATTTTAAAACAAATGTCAGGGACTATTCCCATTTCCCTTTGGACACATGGGCATTTTTTTCCTGCTCGGCGATTTTTTTGATCCGATACGCTGAATCGCGCAAAATGCCGTATAAAATACCGCAGCCCACATCTTCCCGGTCTTCATCCCCGGAATTGGCGAGACTGATCATTTCACCGACGAGTTTTAATGTTTTTTCAATATTTTTATTGCAGGCCTTCACTGAGGATTAGGTCTCCTGGATAATCAAAATAATAATACAGGCTTTTCAAATAGCATGCCAAAAAAAACGACCCCTGAACTTTTACCTTAGGCATTGGCCGCATGCACCGGAAAAAAATTCCTAAAAAAATATTTTTCCGTTCCTGGTTTATGATACAGTGGTCCGGTATTTTTCTTCGCACGCCCAGCGCAATCACAAGCAACTATTTGATATAAAAATGAATATATTTTGAAAGGACGTATCACGCTTTTTTATGAAACACAGGTGTTTCATAAGTTGACCCATGATACGGACCGGTTCCCTTCCGGTTATAATTCCATTTCCGGAAGAGCGTCCGGAAATTCATTTAAAAACCGGTAAAGGGTGGCCCGGCCCACGCCAAGCAGGCGTGCGGCCTTTGCCTTGTTGTGACCGGTTTTTTCCAAGGCCGCCTGGACCGATGCAAAATCCAATTTTTTGGATGGGCCTCGCCGGGGGACGATTCTGGCCTGCATTTCGGAAAATTCCATGGGCAGGTCCCGCGCCTGGATGATATTGCCGCTGCTCTTGACAATAGCGTATTGAAGCGCATTCTGAAGCTGCCGCACATTGCCAGGCCACGCATAATCCATCATCAGGGAAAGGGCTTCCTTGCTGACCGAGACCGGTTTTCCCCCATCGCCGCCGAACTGCTTTAAAAAATAGGCCACCAGCAGCGGGATATCGTTTTTCCGTTCCCGCAGAGCCGGCAAGTGGAGGGGAATGACGTTTAAGCGATAATAAAGATCTTCCCGAAAATTTTTATTTTTGACTTCTTTTTTCAGGTCCGAATTCGTGGCGCTGATAATGCGGACATTGACGGAATTCGTCTGTTCGCCGCCCACTTTTTCAAATTTGCCGGTCTGGAGAAACCGGAGCAATTTCACCTGCATTTCCTTTGAAAGCTCCGCCACTTCATCCAGCAGCACCGTGCCGCCGTCAGCCAGCTCAAAACGGCCTTTTTTGTCCCGGATGGCCCCGGTGAACGCGCCTCTGACATGACCGAACAGCTCACTTTCAATCAACCCTTCGGGGAGCGCCCCGCAATTGATAGGCACAAACGGCGCACCGGCCCGGCAGCTTGCGGCATGAATGGCTTCGGCCACCAGTTCCTTGCCGGTGCCGGTTTCTCCATAGATATGGACCGGATAATCATAGCCTGATAAATCCCGGATCTGCTGAAACACCTGAAGCATTTTGTGATCATGGCCCACGATATTGGCGTATCCGGTGATTTCTTCATGCCGCAGGCGAAAAGAAACAATATCGGAAATGTCTTTCATAAAAGCGATCACCCCGAACACCTCGCCGGCTTCGTCCCGCATCTTGGATACGGACATGGCGATGGAACGGGTTTCGCCGTCTTTTGTGACAAAGGAGACCGGGTATTCGGTTGTGTCCGGCACAATGACGTTTTCGTTTTTAAACAGACAGCGTTCGCCGCAGAAAGGTTCGCCAAAAGCCTGATGGCAGTCGGCGTTCAGGATCTCATCCCTTTTGTACCCGGTGATTCGCTCTGCTTCCCGGTTGAAAAAAAAGATCCGGCGGTTTAAATCATGGGCGATGATCCCTTCTTTCAGATTATCGAGAATCCGAGTCAGGGTCTTTTCGCTGTTCAGTAGTCGCTTGAATTTTTTTTCCGGCATGGTTTCATAAAATTAGTGAACGATTAAAGGTTTGTCAAAGTTTTCATCATCATAGTCGCTATTTTTCTGTTTCCGAGACCTTGCCCGTCTCGGCAAGCAGCCGCAGGCCATCCACATCCAGGAGTCTGATGGTTCGGCCCTGGACATCAATGAGACCCTGGGCTGCCATGCGGCTTAAAATCCGGGACAGGGTTTCCGGGATAGTCCCGAGCAGGCTTGCCAACAGGGTTTTGGAGATATTCAACACCACCGTGTCTTTTTTGTCCTGCTCCATGGAAAGCACCAGCAGATGGGCCGCAAGTCTGCCCGGCACTTCCTTTAAAGAAAGATTTTCCAAGGCTACCGTAAACTGCCGCAGCCGCAGGGACAGGACCCCCAGCATATTCATGGCAATGGCGGGATTTTTCGCGAGCAAGGCCACGATGGCGTCCCGGGGGAAAAAAAGCGACCGGGAATCCGTGATGGATTCGGCATTGGCCGGAAACGTTTTTCCGGAGAACACCGGCACTTCCCCGTAGGGCTCGCCCGGGCCGAAGAGATGCAGGATATGTTCTTTCCCGTCCGGCGACAGCTTAAAAATTTTCACCATGCCGTCCACGTTGATATAAAGACCGCTGGCCTGGTCACCTTCGGAAAAAATCAGTTCGTTTTTTGAAAAATCCCGAATTTGGGCGATGGCCAGGAGCGCGTCGATATGTTCGTCCGGCAATCCGGCAAAAAGAATGGATTCGGATATCAGCTTGAAATATTTTTTTATCGGCATAAAATTTTTCTTTGTTTTTTGACATAAGTCAAAGCAGCCCCGGCCATGAAAGGCTATATTGGGACTCAAAAAAGAACCTAATGTCCCATTTCCATACGACAGAACCGGACAAAATTCAACCACGGGATGTGATGGATTCATTATTAACCAAAAAGGGGGAGGACGTACTATGAAATGTCCCGGACAAGACAGCAGGTATTGGCAGCCCGGCGCCATATTCGAGGCGAAATGCCCGGAATGTGGACGGACCGTTGAATTTTTCAAAGACGATACGACCCGCAAATGCAGCCACTGCGGGCACCGGTTCGCGAACCCGCAAATGGATTTCGGATGTGCGGCCTATTGCAAATTTGCTGACCAGTGCCTGGGGACACTGCCGTCGGAACTTTTGGCCAAGCGGGACGACCTGCTAAAGGACCGCATCGCCATTGAAATGAAAAAATACTTCCGCCAGGATTTCAAACGCATCGGCCATGCCACGCGGGTGGCCCGGCATGCGGAAAAAATCGGATTCCAGGAAGGCGGCAACATGGCGGTGGTTCTGGCGTCCGCCTATCTCCACGACATCGGCATCCATGCCGCGGAACGCAAGCACGGGTCTACGGCGGGAAAATATCAGGAAATGGAAGGCCCGGCCATTGCCCGTGAAATGATGGAACGACTCGGGGCATCAGAACCGCTGATTGAAGAAGTATGCGATATTATCGGCCATCACCACCATCCCCGGGACCCGGAAACTTTAAATTTCAAAATCCTCTATGATGCGGACCTCATCGCCAACATCGAGGACAATCACAAAGGTCAACCCATTGACCCGGACAAGGTGAAAAAAATCATCGAAACTTCCTTTTTAACCGAGGGCGGCCGCAAACTGGCGGAAAAACAATTTCTCAATCAATAATTAACCAGGAGAACCCATATGAAAACAACCCGTAAAATTATAGAAATAGATGACGAACTCTGCGATGGCTGCGGTCAGTGCGTGCCGTCCTGCGCCGAAGGCGCCCTTCAGATCGTGGGTGGAAAAGCCAGGGTCGTTTCGGAAAATCTATGCGACGGCTTGGGCGCCTGCATGGGGGAATGCCCCAATGGGGCACTGAAAATCATCGAACGGGAAGCCGATGAATTCGACGAGGACGCCGTGGAACAATATCTGGAAACTCTGCACGAAAAAGAGACGGAAAAACCGGCCATGGCCTGCGGATGCCCGTCCCAGCAGATCCGGTCATTTACGACGGATAGCGCCTGCGCGTGCCTGGGGGATGAATCGGTTGCGGCGGGCGCGCCCAAATCCGCCCTCACCCACTGGCCGGTTCAGATCCGGCTGATTCCGCCGACCGCGCCGTTTCTGAAAAATGCCGATCTGCTGGTGCTGGCGGACTGCGGGGCGGTTGCGGCGGCGGATTTACATTCCCGCCTGCTTCCGGGTAAAGTGGTCATGATGGGGTGTCCCAAATTTGATGATATCGAGGAATACACGGCCAGATTCCGGGAAATTTTCACAAAAGCCGCGATCCATAGCGTCACCGTGGTGTCCATGGAAGTTCCCTGCTGCGCGGGACTTGCCTGGGTGGTGAAAAAAGCGATGGAAGCAGCCAACGCAGATATTCCCTTGACCGAAATCATCATCAGTGGGCAGGGGAGAATTGTCTCCGAGAAAAAATCGTAAACACGGGCCAGACCCAATAACAACGTTGCATACACTGATATATCCGATCGAATGTAAGCAATTGCGATTTAAAATATTTTCTCCCGCCGAGGCGCTGGGACGCAGAGAAAACAATTCTTCCCTGTTTTTTTCTCCGCGCATCTCCGCGCGGGATTTTGTTTTTATTTGTTTTTAAAGGAAAGCTTATGAAATGGGATACCGACGCAGATAAAGCCATTCAGAAAGTCCCGTTTTTTGTTCGCAAACGAGTCCGGGCCCGGGTGGAGGAAGCGGCCAGGACTGCCGGGAAAAACCGGGTGACGCTCGCCGATGTCAATGCCGTTCGAGATTGCTTCCTTAAAAAAATGGACACGGAGGTCAAAGGCTATCAGGTTGACGCCTGTTTCGGGGCCGCCGGATGCCCGAACCGGATCATGAAAAGCGATCTTGTGGAAAAAATCGAGGCGATTCTAACGTCCGAGAATTTGCCGGGATTCCTGCGCCAGCAGTTGGGCCGGAACCTGAAATTCCACCATGAATTCCGAGTCACCGTGTCCGACTGCCCCAATGCCTGCTCCCAGCCCCAGATCAAGGATATCGGCATCATTGGCGCAGAGATTCCCCGGATCACGGAAAACGACTGCATTCTCTGCGAAAAATGTGTTGAAACCTGCAAGGAAGGGGCCGTTATTCTTTCGCCTGACGTAACCCGGCCGGTCATTGATTTTTCCCGATGCGTCAAGTGCGGCCAGTGCGTCCGGGCCTGCCCCACCCATACAATAGAAGCAGAAAAAACCGGCTGGCGGGTCCTCCTGTGCGGCAAACTCGGCCGGCACCCGAAACTTGCCGAAGCGCTGCCCGGCATCTATTCCGAAGCCAAAGTGCTGGCCATTGTCCGCCATTGCGTCACCTGGTACAAGGCGAACAGCAAAAACGGCGAGCGATTCGGCGAGGTACTGGCCCGGGACCCGGGATTTATCCAGGAATTGCGACGAGAAATCTCCGGAAACACCTGATAATTTTTTAGTACCGCCAATGGCTTGCGATTCTCCTGCTTTTAATGTATGTAGTGACAAATGGCGCAGAGGACCAATCATCATAATGAAATTATTCAAGATCAGGAGGCGTTATGCAGGCCATACGTCTTAAAAAAACAGTAAAAAAAATGGGGAACTTCACCTCAAGAATCTGGCTGTTTCCGAAGGACAGGAAGTTGAGCTATTATTATATGAACAAAAAAACCAGCGTCAGCAGAGAGGAAACCAATGGAATCCATTCATCAAACATTAAACGATCGGGTTTTAACTCAGATTACACAACGTCTGGTTGAGGAATTCGCACCCGAGCAAATTTTTCTATTCGGCTCCCACGCATGGGGGCACCCCGACCTAGACAGCGATCTGGATTTGCTTGTGATTGTGACTAACAGCGATCTTTCACCCCCAAAACGCGCTTCACGCGCCTACCGTATATTGCGGGATATTCCCTATCCATTGGATATTATGGTTAAAACCAGACAAGAAGTGAATAAATTCGCCAACGTTCCAGCGGCCCTTGAACATCAGATACTTCAGCGGGGAAAACAGATCTATGGATAACCGATCATTACTGGTGGCAAACTGGCTGACAAAAGCCCAGCATGATCTGACTGTTGCCAAAAGGCTGAAAAATGATAATTCACCATTACTGGATGTAGCTATCTATCATTGCCAGCAAGCTGCCGAAAAGGCCGTCAAGGGGTTTCTGGTTTTACATGATCAATGGTTTCCCAAAACGCATGATATTCGATTGCTTTTACAACTGGCGATTGCAATCACCCCTGATTTTTCAAAACATGAGGACTCTGCGGATCTGTTAACGCCTTATGCCACGGAATTCCGGTATCCGGGCGATATGATGGACCCGACTATCGAAGAAACGGAGGAGGCGACAATAATATCAAAGCAGTTTGTCGATTTCGTGATTTCTCTGCTGCCCGATGAAATCCGAAATGAGTTGAAAAAACGGGAGATTCCGCTTTAACCAGACCCTGCCTGGCATGGGAAGCCCTGTCTTAAATAATAAACCGGATCCCTTTCCAAAATATGATCAAGCACCCCCCTCTATTCCTCACAAATAGACAACACCGGACACGGGGCATTGCGGATCACCCGGTCAGTTGTGGATCCGACAAGCAGCTCCTCCACCATGCCCTGCCCCCGGATGCCCAGGGCGATGAGATCCACGTCATTGATTTCCGCGTACCGGATCAGTTCCGCATAGGGTTTTCCCACCAGCAGATGGGTGTGCAGGCTCAGCCAGTGCAGGGCTTCCTCGGGCACCATGGCCTTGAGACGATCCTTGATCATCTCATAGAGATCCTGCTTGAATTTTTCCCCCTGTTCGGCGGGCATTTTGAAAAGTTCCTTGTAACCGGAGGGCTCCACCACATGCACCATGTGCAGCTCGCTTTGAAATTCCTGGGCCATGCTGAGGCTGGTTTTAAAGGCCAGATCCGAATCCGATGAAAAATCGCACCCCACGAGAATGCGTTTAAAGGGGAATTTCTGCGGCCCCATGATTTTCGCTTCCTCGGAACCGGGCAGCACCAGCAGGGGGCAGTGAAGGGTTCGCATCAGCCGTTCCGTGACGGACCCGAGAAAAAACCGTTTCAGACCGGACCGGCCATGGGTGGCGGTAATCACGAGATCGGCATGAAATTCGGCGACCAGGCGGGTGATT
>PCSG01000017.1:0-2400 GCA_002772195.1 Desulfobacterales bacterium CG23_combo_of_CG06-09_8_20_14_all_51_8
TGGCTTTTCTGTTCCAGTTTGGTCAATAAGTCCTGGGATGTGGTCATGTTTCTCTTTTCTCCTCCTCTTATAAATTCTTATCCGGCCATCGCTGCAAAAAAAAGGGGGCGGCGCTGATTCCGGATTTTATTTTTTTCAGAACCTTTATCAGCAAAATCCAGTTTAGAAAATAAATTTTTAATAAATCAGCAAATCAATCTATCCGGAGCATCCGTGAATTTTAGTTTGGGTACTGACGCTATGGGCAATACATCGGCATCAGAACGGTAAAAATAGTCTGTTTGGCCGTATAAAAAGTTCGTTTGACAATGGGAGGGCATCCTTAGTACATAAAATTTTCATATTTTTTCTGCTATAATCTCAAAAATCAGAGGCAGCCTATGACAATTGATAAGCTATTTAAAATTTTCACACCCAAGGACAGCACCTTTTACCCGTTGTTTGAGGAGGATGTGGCGAATTTGTTAAAAATCGCCGAACTGCTGTGCCAATTGATGAATACGCAGGACCCTTCCCATTGGGTTCCTTTAATTAAACAAATCAAAGTGTTTGAACATTCCGGAGACGACATCACCAACCGCATTTATGATCGTCTTGACAAATCCTTCATCACCCCCTTTGACAGGGAAGACATCCAGTCTCTGGCCTCCTCTATTGATGATGTAGCCGACAATATCAACCGTGCGTGCAGCCGGATCATGCTTTACAAGCCGAAAATGTTCATGGCGGAATTTGCAGACTTGGCGAATCTGATCCTGGAGGGGGCCCGGCTCATTGACAGCGGCATCAAAGACATCAAAAAATCAGACAGCAATCCGAAATTGACGGATATCTGCATTCAGATCAGTGAAATCGAAAACAAGGCCGACGATATTTACCATAGCGCCATTTCACGGCTGTTTGAAGAAGAAGCCGACCCGATTGAGCTGATCAAGATCAAGGATATTTTAAAATCCCTGGAACGGGCCACGGATGACGCCAAGACCGTATCCAATGTATTTAAAACCATCGTCATCAAACGCACGTAACCCATTAAAAGTTAAAATAAATCATGTTGATAACCGTCGTCATTATCACCATCGGGATTGCGCTTCTTTTTGATTTTTTAAACGGCATGAACGATGCGGCCAATTCCATCGCCACCATTGTTTCCACAAAAGTCCTTTCCCCAAAAATAGCCGTGGCCTGGGCCGCCTTTTTTAATTTCGCCGCCGCCGCCATTTTCGGGGTCCATGTGGCCACCACCATCGGCAAGGGAATCGTCAATCCCCAAATCATCAATGAATATTTCATCTTTTCAGCCCTCATCGGCGCGGTGTTCTGGACCCATTACTGCACCCATTTTGGACTTCCCATCAGCGTGTCCCACGCCCTCATCGGCGGCATGATCGGACCTGCCCTTGTTTCCGGCGGGACAGAATTTCTTGTCATGAGCGGCATCATCAAGGTGCTTGTGTTTATTGTTTTATCCCCGGTGATCGGATTCCTGCTGGGCCATATCATCATGGTGATCACCCTGCATCTGTTTAAACGTAAAACCCCCCGGCGGGTGGATTCCCTGTTTCATGTGATGCAGCTTCTTTCCTCGGCGGTCTTCAGCCTGGGCCACGGCAGCAACGATGCCCAGAAAACCATGGGGATCATCGCCGTGCTGCTTTACAGCACCAAAATGATCGGACCGGATTTTTATGTGCCGATATGGGTGATCATTGCCGCTTACAGCGCCATTGCCATCGGCACGCTGGCCGGCGGATGGCGGGTTATCCGGACCTTAGGCGTGGGGCTCACGGATTTAAAACCGGTTCATGGGTTCTGCGCGGAAACCGCAGGGGCCATTACCATCATCGGCGCGTCCCTGTTCGGCATTCCTGTCAGCACCACCCACACCATTACCGGCTCCATCATGGGCGTGGGCGCGACAAAGCGGTTGTCCGCCGTCCGCTGGAATCTGGCGACCCATATCGTCTGGGCCTGGGTACTCACCATTCCCTGCACCATGATCGTCTCTGCGGCCATCTATCTGGTGTTGAGACTGTTTATTTCCATTCCGTAAGGGTAACCGGATACCCAAGGGCCGACAGCAGGCACAGGGTCCGGCCCAGATCGGCGACGCCGGAATGCCGGCCGGAAGACCCGTCCATGGCCATGGCATGGGCCGGACGATCCTTTAATATGGCGTTGATCAGTCCGGTGAGAACAGCCCTCGGGCCGATTTCGACAAAAATCCGGACGCCGTCCGCATACATGGATTCAATTTCTTCAATAAACCGGACGGGATTCATCAGATGGCTGCTGAGTAGTTTTTTGACTGCATCCGGACTGGCCGGATAGGGGGCTCCGGTCGTGTTGGAATATACCGGCAGGCCGGGGCCAAGAAAGGGCACGGACGCGATTTTTTGC
>PCSG01000017.1:2434-4865 GCA_002772195.1 Desulfobacterales bacterium CG23_combo_of_CG06-09_8_20_14_all_51_8
TATGGAAAGCGGCGGCCACCGGCAGGAGGGTGGCCCGGATTTTTTTGTCCCGGCACAAATCCTTCATTGCGGAGATATCATCCGTCGGTCCGGATAAGACGCCCTGGTCCGGGCTGTTGCGATTGGCAAGAACAATGTCGAGCCCGGACTGGCGGATTAAATCGTCAATGACGTCCATGGACGCTTTGACGGCCAGCATGCCGCCTTTGTCGCTATCGCCGCCGGCCTGGGCCATGAATTTTCCCCGGGCCACAGACAACTCAAAAAAGGTTCGTTCATCAAAGCAGCCGGATGCGAACAGGGCCGTGAGTTCCCCGTAGCTGTGGCCGCAAGTGCCGGCAGGGGTAATCCCAAACCTCTTTAAAACGCGCATCATGGAAACGCTGAGGGCGCCGATGGCCGGCTGGGCGATGTCTGTTGACCGCAGGGCTTCTTCGGCCCGAATTTTTTCATCGTTTTCGTCGCCTATTTCAGGAAAAATAAAATCCGTGAGTTTTCGGGCTGGATCGAAAAATGTGTCCGCGAACCTGAAACCGTTTCGCGCTTCCGGAAAAACCGACGCCAAGTCCCGCCCCATCATCACATACTGGCTTCCCTGACCGGGAAACGCAAATGCCAGTTTTCCCGGGCATGCGATTTCACCAAAATACAGGCGCCGGTCGTTGCTGGAAGGTTCGCCGGAATTTTCAAGGGCAATGAGTCCCTGGTCGATTAGCGCCGTGAGGTCTTCTGCTTTCTCAAGCATCATCAGGAGTCGGCAGGCGTGGCCGGATGAAAAAATGCGGCGGGTGTCTGCAAAAAGAGCGGCAGGATCGCCATTGCCTGAAATATTTTTGCGCAACTGGACCAGGCTGGTTTTCAGGTGAGTTCGGTTTTGTCCGGACATCGCGATGATTTCCGGATATTTTTCCCAGCGAGTGACATGATCGGGTTCATTCAAATTAAATAATAAATTATCTGTCATTATTCTAATCTGTTAATATAAAATTAATGAAGTTTTAGTTTAGGTCAAATAAGGTTCCATTTCGGTTAATTCCATGGGCCGGAACCGTCCGACAAAATCTTGCGGCAGGACACCGGCCCGGGCCAGCCCCTGCATGACTTGTTGCCGCCGCAGGACTACGCAGGCGCCGAACAGCAGGTTCATGGCAACGGTTTTAAAGTCTCTGCTTTCCGGATGTTCCAGAAAAGATCCGGCGGCCCATTCATTAAACGCTCCCATGGCAGGGCCGCACCAGATCTGAAAATCCTTTTGCCGGGACAGGTCCCCGGCAATGGCCCATCTGGCGGCTTTTCCCAAGTAAGACCGGAAGACCAGACCCATTTTGCGCCGGGGATCGGTTTCCGCTGGTTTGAGCTGGGCCGGATCATAGGCGGAAAAAAATTCCCGGGTGGATTCCCATTCCGCTTCCAGGGAATTTTTGAAAATTTTGTCTTCGATTTCATTTTTGACATCCGCCGGCAGAGAACCGAGGCTTTCATGGCTGCGGTAAATCTCATAAAGCCGCGATGCGCGCCGGGCAAACAGCGTGCCCCGGGTCAGTACCTGGACTTTAATCCCCCGTTCAAACAGGTTGGCCGACGGGGCCATGTCCACATCGGTCTGCAGAGCCTGGGCCAGCATCTGCCGGACCGCGGCGGATGTGCCGGACTCAACGCAGGCCTGATGGATGGACCCGGCCAGGACATAATCCGCGCCCATGGTAAACGCCGCGGCCACGGCCCGGGGCGTGGCGATTCCGCCCCCCAGACCAATGCCGGGGGGAGTATCGTAACCAAAGGTTTCGGCCAGCGCGTCGCGCAGATCGATCATGGAGGGCAGCAGGGAAACAGCAGCCCGGTTGTCCGTATGACCGCCGGAATCAGCTTCGGCGGTCAGGTCGCAGGCCACTGGGATGGTTTCGGCCAGGGCCGCCTGGTCCCCGGTAATTCGATTTTGATTCACCAGATCCCGAAGCATTTTCTCCGGAGGGGGCGATAAAAACTGCCGGGCGATTTCCAGGCGGGAGGTCTTGGCGATGATCTGATTCGGGCAGATCACCGCTCCGTCGGCCTGGCGCTGAATCCCCTCGAGCCGATAGGCAACCAGGGGCAGGGTGAGCCTTAAAAAACCAGCAGCGCTGATCCGGTGAATGCCGTGCGTGATATACATTTTCAATGTGGCCCATTCCAGATCCGTATTGCCGGAATAGACCATGTTCATGCCAAAAGGCAGATCAGCCAGTTCGGATTTCAATTGCACAATGACTTTTTCCAGAGTTTCCAGAAATAATCCGGCGGAGCCGAAAAACCCGATCATACCGGCATTTGCCGCCGCACGGACCAGCGCGACAGATGAAATGCCGTGGGCCATGGCTCCGGAAACATAGGCATACCGGATATGATGCCGGCGTTTAAACGCCGGGCTGCCCAGGTCTTCCGGACGAAGGGG
>PCSG01000017.1:5075-8513 GCA_002772195.1 Desulfobacterales bacterium CG23_combo_of_CG06-09_8_20_14_all_51_8
CAAAAGGAACCTCTTTCGGTTATAAAATTACGGATAATTTCAAAATAAGACCTGCCAGCCACCATCAGGATCGTGTTGTGATCGGCGCCTTCGATAATATGAAGCTTTTTTCGTGGGGCAGGGGACCGTTCAAACAGATCATGGGCGTGGTTCACCGGAATAATCTGGTCGTATTCTCCGTGAAGAATAAGCGTGGGGCCGGAAAACCGGGCAAGGGTGTCGGCATTTGAAAATCCCCGGGTGTTCTGACCGCCAAAAGCCGCCGGATGGAGTCCCAGGCGATGGAGCAAAGGAAGGGTATGGGCAAACCCGCTTTCGATGATCAACCCGTAGGTCTTGTCCGGAAAAGCGACAGCCAGATCAATGGCCGGCGCGCTGCCCAGGGACCGGCCCATGATCCACAAAGGTCCGGTGCGCTGATTTTCGGTCATCCATTTTAAAAAATATCGCATCACCCCATGGGCATCCGAAAACATGGATAAAACGCCGGGACTGCCGGTACTCCTGCCATAGCCGCGGAAATCCGCCACCAGAAAATTGAGTCCGAAAGCATTATAAACCGGACCCATATCGTCATAGTCCTCGGCGATTTCACCGTTTCCATGAAAAAACAGGATATGGGGCAGGGCGGCATCGGTAAGATAGAGCCGAGCCCCGATGCGGATGCCGTCGCCTACGTCGATATCATGGATTTCCGCCCTTGCCGGCGGGGTGTGGCCGGAATCCTTCCGGGGATGGAATAAAATGCTTAACACCTCAGGCCTGTCGAAAACCGAAAAGTCATTTTCCCTGGACATCCTTTCACCTCTCCTGCAGTGACTGTGCGCCATGCCCTTTAATTCACAAAAAAGCTTGAATTCCCAAGATTCTTTCGATAAATACAGCTTGAGGTTAATTCATATCACTTGTTTATTCTTTTTTCCACCCTATCATTTGCACAGGTGCCGGCATATGTTGAAAAAAAATTCCAGACCGATCTTTTCCGACAGAGGCTTTACATTAATTGAACTGATGGTGGTCATTGTTATATTAAGCATTCTGGCGGTCTGGGTGGCCCCCAAAATCATGGGTCGGCCGGATCAGGCTAAACAGGTCAAAGCTCAGGTGGACATCCAGGGGCTTGAGACCGCCCTGAAACTTTACAAACTGGATAGCGGCATGTATCCCACCACCGAACAGGGCCTTGAGGCGCTGGTGACCAAGCCGGATGCCGGTCAAGTGCCGAAAAACTGGCGCACCGGAGGATATATTGAAAAAGGCAAAATCGCCAAAGATCCCTGGGGAAACGAATATGTGTATATCAGCCCGGGGATGCACGGGGATTTTGATATCACTTCCTATGGGAGGGACGGAGAACCCGGGGGCGAGGAATTTGACAAAGACATCAATAACTGGGAAATCGAATAACCGCGCACAATTGTCGAAAAGCGTCCTTCATATGAAATCCCCTGGCGATCGAGGGTTTACCCTCATCGAACTCATTGTCGTCATTTTGTTGATCAGCATTTTGATGGTATTTGCAGCCCCCCGGCTGGATGTTTCGTTTTTTACCGACCATGAGCGCAAGCTCTCCGCCTGGATTCTGCTCACTGTCAAAACATTAAAGGAAAACGCGGTTAAAACCCAGACGATAAACACCCTCCACATTGATCTTGACGCCAATCGCATGTGGACGTCCGCCGGGGAGGTCACGGATGAGACCCCCAGGGAAAATGAATATGTCCTGCCCTCCGGATACCGCCTCCTGGATGTTGAGTTTCCGGACATGGATAAAATTACCCGGGGAGCCGCTGCCGTTCAATTTTATAAAAAAGGCTATTCAGACAAAGCCCTGATCCATATAGAAGACGATGATGATACCCGGTCGTCTTTCCTGATCGAGCCATTTCTCCCTCATGTTAAAATCAGTGAAACCTACATTGAATTCTAAGCTTTTTTTAAAAGATGGCGACCGGTCCGATACGGGATTTACCCTCCTTGAAGTCATGGTGTCGGTTTCCATTATCGCCATCGTGCTGGTCAGTATTTTAAAGCTCCAGGGCCAGACCATGACCATGAATGAAACCATCCGGTTTTATACGCTCGCGCCCCTGCTGGCCGACGCCAAAATCGCGGAAATCCGACTGAATCCAGAAACCTTCGATCTGTCTTCATCCGGGGATTTCGGCGAAGATTATCCAGGATATTCCTGGGAAGCCCGGATTGAGGAAGTCAAAATCGAAGTCATGGAAAGCCCGGAGATCCATCTTAATAAAATTGACATGGCAATCCAGTTCAATAAAGGCGAACTGAATTTTTCCGTCCGGCATTTTCTGAATGCGGAATCCGGAGAAAAGAATGAATAGGCTTTTTCGCCGGATCTGCGGCCCGGGCATCCGCCCCCCCGAAAGAGCCGGATTTACGCTCTTGGAGATTCTGCTTGCGATTTTTATTTTCGCCATTGTGATGTCCACCATTTTCGGGACCTTTAATGCCGTGGTGTCCCGCACGGACGCCATTAAAAACGGTATGGGCGGATATGAAATGGCGCGAACCTGCTTAAACCGAATCACCCAGGATCTTACCACCGTTTATGTCGATCAGAAACCCTTGTATGCGCCCCCGGATGTTGACGACAAGCCTGATCCCTACCGCTTCTTGGGCAAAGAGACGTCTGCGGGCAATAAAAGTTTCTCGTGGCTGCGATTTGCCGCCACCGACCATCTTTCCTTAAACGGAAAGGCGGAAACCGGGATCGCGGAAATCGTCTATTACGTCAAAGAGCAGGGAGACCCGGAGTCCGAATTTGTTTTAAAACGCGCAGACACCGCCTATCCCTATGATGAAGATTATGAATTTGAGGAAAAAGAAAGCGATCCGGTCCTGTGCGAAGGCATTGAAGAATTTTCGCTTGTGTATATCGACGCGGAAGGCAATGAACTGGAAACATGGGATTCGGATGCCGATATTTTTAAATACGCTTCCCCCCGGGCTGTTTTTGTGAAACTGAAAATCAAAAACCAGGAATCCGTCTACGCGTTTGAAACAAAAATCATCCTTCCTGTTTTCAGGGAAAAGTTTGAATAGCGCCATGGGAAACCTCCCTTTACGGAACAACAGGGGCATCGCCCTGATCATCACCTTGTCGGTGATTGCCATTCTGGTCACCATCACCTTTGAGCTCAACCGCCAGCTTCAGGCATCAGTGGTCAATGCGGCCATGGTCCGGGACCAGGCGGTTATTTCCCATATGATTGCGTCGGGGGTCGAAATCGCTGAAGCCATGCTTATCAAGGACAAAGCGTTTTTTGATATGGATACGGTTCAGGAAGACTGGGCAAACCCCGATAAGATAGCGGCCTATCTCTCCCAGGTGCCGTTTGACGCCGGAGAGATCGGACTTTATATCAGTGATGAGCTGGCCAGGATCCAGGTCAACGCCCTGGTCAAATTTCCTGA
>PCSG01000344.1:0-424 GCA_002772195.1 Desulfobacterales bacterium CG23_combo_of_CG06-09_8_20_14_all_51_8
AAGCACTACGGGAATAATCACGAAATTCTCCTCAAGTCTTCATTAATAAACACTTCACGGAACCAGCAGGTCAAAGCCCGTGGCCGCATCAGGCAGGCGGCTGGCCGAGGTATCCGTCAGTTCAAATACCACCACTTCCATGACCTGCCACACCTTCACTTCGGCCCGGACGCATCCGGTCACGGCATCCCCACGCCGGCCGCAGGCCATGTGCATGTGAAGCACCGGATTTCCGAAAGCATCGGGAAAGATCGTGCCGACGCCGGCCGCTTCATGCACATTGGCCAGCATATGGGTGATGGGGATGATTTTTTCGGCCCGGCCGTCTTCAGGCCCCACCACCAGACGACTTTTGCTGTCCGCACCGCCGAGAACCATCAGGGCCGCTGCGGAAACCTTCTTTTCCCGGGCAAACGCTTCAATG
>PCSG01000344.1:450-3302 GCA_002772195.1 Desulfobacterales bacterium CG23_combo_of_CG06-09_8_20_14_all_51_8
CAGGCGGATCACGAAAATCCGCCCCGGGCGCGCCTCGCTGTATTTCACTTGCCTCTCTCCTTTTACACCTGCCGGTCTGTTCCATGGTCAAAGGCCCGCGCCTCCGCCGGCAGGTTCAAAATCAACTCACCGGAAAACGGCAGGCAAATCCCCACCTGAAACGCTTCCGGAATTCGTTTTTTTATCTGAAGAAATAATTCCGGCAGGCAAGCGAACAGGAGTTCATAATCTTCGCCCCCGGACAGCATCATCGACTGCGGATCTTTGCCGTGTTGCCGGCAAAATTGGGCCAGCGCCGGGGGGACATTCGAAAAAGAATCCTCAAACCGAATGGCGACCTTTGATGCCGCCGCGATATGGCCGGCGTCTCCGGCCAGACCATCGCTGATATCCATGGCGCAGGCGACGTTAAAATCCGCCAGAATTTCCGCCGCGTCAAACCGAGCCCTGGGGCTTTTGAATTTTTCGATCAATTCCGGATAATCCGTTTCACCGGTGTTAAGACACTCAAGACCGGCCCGGGAAAGGCCGATAGGACCGGTCACATAGAGGCCGTCGCCAGGCCTTGCGCAGGACCGCTGCGGAAAAATTTCCGGATGCCCTTCTCCGACGGCGAATAGATCCATGGAAAATTCCCGGCCGGAAGAAATATTGCCGCCGCCCAGGACCGCCCCGTGCCGGGAGAGGGCCGTCCCGATGCCGGCATAAAGGGTTTCAAGGTCCGCGTCAGACAGGGTGGACGGCAGGGACAGATTGACAAAGAGCGCCAGGGGCCGGGCATAGGAGGCCGCCAGGTCACTGAAGGTGATTTCCACGGCTTTTTCCCCGATTTCGTCAAGGGTCTGCCAGCGTCTGCGAAAATGCACATTCTCCCGCTGGGTATCGGTGGTGACTACCGGCCGGACAATGGATGACAGCAAGGCCGCATCATCTCCCGGGCCGATTTTAAGTGCGGAAGAGACAGCGGCCAAAGGGACCGCGCCTCTCAGAATCAATTTTTCGATCAGGGCGAATTCGTTTTGCCACCCGGTTTGCAGGGTCCGCTCCGGGCAGCCGCAGGCCCGACCCAATTCTCTTGCCTGATTCAGCGGATCACTGGCCCGGGATATCGCGCTGATGACGGCAACGCCGGCAGCCCCACAGGAAAAGCACGTTGAGGCCCGGGACGCATCAATGCCGCCGATGGCCACCACCGGCAGAGAGGTGTTTTCGATAACGGCCCGCAACCCTTCCGGACCGATGACCGCCCCGGCATCGGCTTTGGTAGCGGTGGCAAACACCGGACCCGCGCCGATGTAATCGCAGACGGAAAGATCCGTCTTTGCCATTTCTTCAAGATCAGCCACGGAAACGCCGATGATGGCATTTTTCCCCAGAACGCTCCGGGCCAGGCCTGCCGCGTCATCCGCCTGTCCCACATGAACGCCGTCGGCCGCAAGGGCCTTGGCCAGCAGGATATCATCGTTGACGATGTGCGGCACTCCGTGAAGCCGACACAGATTCCGGATGGCGCAGGCTTCTTCAAAGTCCGTGAGCGAAAACGATTTGTTCCGGTATTGAACAGCCGTGGCCCCGGCGCAAATGGCGATCTCCACCTGCTTTAAAGGGGTCAGGGCCGGGGCCTGGTCATCGGTGATAAAATAAAACCGCAATAGATTTTTCATGGTCATGGGACGGCACGCTTAAATGATGGTAAACGCCCAAATTCAGAGGTTGTTTTCAAACATCCCCACCCAGGCCTGAAACCGAGCCGCCTGAGTCGGGCCGTAGGATTCGATCTTTCGCATCACGGCATCAAGCGGCAGTTCCGCGTCCGGGGCGTCCTTTTTTTTGGAAAAAAACTTGTCAGCAAAGCAGACAATCTGCTCCTCGATGCTCTCCGGGATCATGTCCCGTTCCGGCACGGGCAGACCATGCGCCCTGATCTCCGCCAGGCTCAGGCCCGCGCCCACATGGCGTTCACAGACAAGCCCGTGGCGGGGCAACCCCAAGTCGTCCAAAAGCCTGCGGCCCAGATATCCATGGCACACATAAGGATAGTCCCCGTGACATCCGATGGCCGGGGCCCGGGTGTAAAAAATGCCGATATCATGGAGCAAGGCCGCTTCGTAGATAAAGTCCAGATCCGGGGCCAAGCATGAAACCTTTTGGGCCACGCGCAGGGCTTTTTCAGCCACGGCCGCCGAATGCCGGATCAAAAGGTCCCGGAGAGGGGTGCCCGACGCGTAAAATTTGTCAATAATATTAATAATATCAGATTCTTGCATCAACACCCGAACTATCCGTGGCCCGACAACAGCACGTTTTCCATAAACGGATCCAGGTTGCCGTCTAAAACACTTTCCACGTTTCCCACTTCCATATTGATGCGGTGATCTTTGACCATCTGATACGGGTGCAGTACATAAGAGCGGATCTGGCTGCCCCAGGCGATTTCGTCTTTGGCGTCATGCATGGCCTGAAGTTTTTTCTTCTGCTTATCCTTTTCCAACTGATACAGCCGGGCGACCAGGACTTTCATGGCCAGCTCCCGATTGCGGATCTGAGATCTTTCCTGCTGGCACTGAACCACAATGCCCGTGGGCAGATGGGTGAGACGGACAGCGCTGCTGGTTTTATTCACATGCTGGCCCCCGGCGCCGCTGGCCCGGAATATGTCGATGCGCAGATCGCTTTCATCGATATTCACTTTAATTTCATCGTCCAGTTCCGGGTAGATGAACACGGAGGCAAAGGACGTGTGACGTTTGCCATTGGCGTTAAACGGTGAAATCCGCACCAGCCGGTGAACCCCCCCCTCGGTTTTCAGATAGCCGTAGGCATACTCGCCGGACACGGTAAATGTGACCCCC
>PCSG01000344.1:3322-8433 GCA_002772195.1 Desulfobacterales bacterium CG23_combo_of_CG06-09_8_20_14_all_51_8
GGCCTGGTAATCAATCATCTGCAACTTAAAGCCTTTGTGCTCGATCCATCGGGTATACATCCGAAACAGCATTTCCGCCCAGTCCTGGGCTTCGGTCCCACCGGCCCCGGCATTGATGGACATGATGGCATTATTTCGATCATCTTCGCCATCCAGCATGAGTTCAACGGACAACTGTTTGATCCGGCGGCCCAGGTTTTCGGAAAGGGCCTGGGCCTCGGCGATGGATTTTTCATCGGATTCCTCGGTGCCGAGTTCAAAAAGGATCTCGCATTCCTCCACCGCCGCATGCAGCGAACCCCAGCGTTCAATGGCAGAGGATAGCGCGGACCTTTCCTTGAGAATGGACTTGGCCCGGTCCTGATCTTCCCAGAACGCCGCGCCAGAGATCAGGTGTTCAATTTCAGCGAGCCGCAACTGCTTTGTCGGGAGGTCAAAGATAGTCCTTTAATTTTTCCAGTTTTTCATAATAGCCTTTGATCGCCTGTTTTAGTTCGATGGACATAATGCCTCCTTATTTTTAGAGAATTGTAATATTATAATAATTCCCAGCCAGATAAAGCAACACAGAACCGCCAGATCCCCGTGACGGGTGTAAAATGTCACGGGATTTTCCATCACCGGGACCTCGCGCGTCATGGCCGCTTCCGTAAACAGGGATGATTGTTCCAGAATCCGGCCGGTCGGGTCGATAAATCCGCTGACGCCGGTATTGGCGGCACGGACCAGGGCCCGGCGGTTTTCAACGGCCCGGAACACGGCCATGGAAAAATGCTGATACGGCGCGCTGGTTTTCCCGAACCAGGCGTCATTGGTGATATTCACCAGAATTTTCGAGTGGTTCGCCGCCAGTTCCGATGCCAGTTCCGGAAAAATAATCTCATAGCAGATCAGCACCCCGATGTCCGCCGGGGGCCACGCCAGGGTACCTCCGGCCCTTCCGGCCTTAAATTCCCCCACCTGGGCCACCATGTGATCTATAAACGGCAGCCACCGTTTCATGGGCACGTATTCCCCGAACGGCACCAGATGGGCCTTGTCATACCGGCCCTTGATATCGCCGTCCGGCGTCACCAGGTACGCGCTGTTGTAGTACTTATCCGCATATCTCTCAAAATCCACGCTCGGGCTGCCCGCCAGAAACCATGTGTTCATTCCCCCCATGGCCGCAAGCACCATTTTCGTCCATTCCACATTGTATTTAAAATAAAACGGAATGGCGGTTTCCGGCCAGACGATCAGATCCGGATCATCCTTCCCAGCCGCTTCAGACAGCCGTACATAGGTGACGATGGTGTCGGTAAGAAATTTCGCGTCCCATTTCACGGACTGGGAAATATTTCCCTGAATCACCGAGATCTTCTGTTTTTCCGCAGCCGCGATCAACGCGTCCGTGGACTGAATCCGGGCGCTGCCGTAGGTCCAGGCCAGCGCAAGAATGACTATCAGCCCGATGACGGATACCGAGGCGTTCCTTGCTGATACGGACCGGCCCCGCCATTTTTCCTTTTTCACCCAGAGAAACGCAAAAAAAATCACGGCGTTTGCCAGTACGATCACAAAGGACACCCCATACACGCCGAACGTATCGGCCATCTGAATCAGATTCAGGTGCTCATACTGGGAGTACCCAACAAGCCCCCAGGGAAATCCCGTAAGCGCCAATCCCCGGGCATATTCCAGACAGACCCAGAATGCCGGAATCGTGACCAAAGACAGCAGGGACCCGGAACCAAAATACCCGACAAGGGCCGCAAAGGCTCCTACGTAGAGGGACAGATAAAACACCAGGAGGATAAAGATCAGCCCGCTCAGCCAAATAGGCAAAAACCCGTAAATGTGCATGGTTCCCACCAGCCAGTACAGGAGGGTGGCAAAATGAGCCATGCCGGTCACGATTCCCAGAATAAACCCTTCGCGGACAGAGGTTTTCCGGATGGCGGCCAGCAGAAACACCAGGGCGACCCATGCCGCCAAGGACCATCCGATTCCGGGAAAGGCCGCGGTCAGCAGAAAACCGCTTAAAACCGATAAACCGATAGTTATCCTGTTGATGCCCATGGATTGTATGCCCGTTGACGCGCCCATTGATAAGTCACACCTGCGCCGCAAAGAAGGGCTATTCCTCTCCTGAAAAATTTTTTATTGAGCGGTAACTTATCATTTTTATTGATCAAGTCAACACAGTTTATAAACCGTTGCCAGTGGAAATTTTAAAGGATTTGAATTTGCAAAATTATTTTTTCTACCGTATGGTAATTCATTTGAAGGTGACACATTAACGGCAGGCGAAACGATTCATGAACATCCTCATTACCGGTGCAAACGGGCAACTGGGAAAAGACTGCACGCAGATGTTGGGCGACGTCCACGCCACCACCTGCGTGGATATTGAAGAATTAGACATCACCCACAAAGATCAGGTGCTTTCATTTATCCGGAAAATCCGACCGGATTTGATCATCAACTGCGCGGCCTTCACCCAGGTGGACCTTTGTGAAACCCAGAAAGATCTGGCATGGGCCGTCAATGTCACGGGCGCGGAAAATCTGGCCCTGGCTGCCGACGCCTGCGGAGCCCGGCTGGTGCATATTTCAACGGATTATGTGTTTGACGGGAAAAAACAATTTCCGGACGCTTATTCGGAAACCGACACCCCCAACCCCCTGTCCTATTACGGCATCACCAAACGCGAAGGGGAACTGGCGATCATGCGCGCAACAGACAACCATCTGATCCTCCGCACGGCCTGGCTGTATGGATTTTATGGCGCGAATTTCATCAAGACCATCGTGAAAAAAGCGCTGGCCGCACCGGATACCCCCTTAAAGATAGTCAACGACCAGTTCGGATCTCCCACCTGGAGCATGATTCTGGCCCGACAGATCGCGGCCCTGGTCCAGACGCCGGCCCGGGGCCTGTATCATGCGTCCGCCGAAGGCGCGTGCACATGGTTTGAGTTCGCCCGCTATTTTCTGGAAAAGCTCCAGGTGCCCCATCAGATCATCCCCTGCACGACCCGGGACTATCCGACCCCGGCTGTCCGGCCCGGGTGTTCGATCCTTGAAAACCAGCGGCTCAAGGCTGAAAATTGCAACCAAATGGGCCGCTGGCAAACGGACCTGGACGAATTTCTGCAAGTTTATGGAAAACAGCTCCTTGACCAATGCCAACCATCACCCAAACCACAGGACCCCCCATGAACCTTTTAGTCACCGGCGGATGCGGATTTATCGGCGCTAATTTTATCCGGTTTCTGATCGACCGGCCGGATTTTTCAGGCCGGATCATCAATGTGGATTGCCTCACCTATGCGGGAAACCCGGAAAATCTGGCGGACATTGAAAAAACCCATCCGGACCGCTATGTCTTCGTCCAGGCCGATATCCGGGAGCCTGACCAAATGGCCCGGGTTTTTGACGATTACGCCATTGACACGGTCTGCCATTTTGCCGCGGAATCCCATGTAGACCGGTCCATCGTATCCCCGGATGATTTTATTCAAACCAATATCGTGGGCACTTTCAATCTTTTGGAAATCGCCCGGAACCGCCAAGGCCGAATAAAACGGTTTCATCACATCAGCACGGATGAAGTCTACGGCAGCTTAGGCCATGACGGATATTTCACGGAAACCACCCCGTACCAGCCCAGCAGCCCCTATTCCGCGTCCAAGGCTGCTTCCGATCATCTGGTCCGGGCCTATCACACCACCTATGGACTTCCCGTGACCCTTTCCAACTGTTCCAACAATTACGGCCCGTATCAGTTTCCGGAAAAGCTGATTCCCCTGATGATTTTAAACGCCATGGAAGGCAAGTCCCTGCCGGTCTACGGAGACGGGAAGAACATCCGGGACTGGCTCTACGTGGAAGATCACTGCGCGGCGATCTGGGAAATCATTTGTCGCGGCAAAGAGGGGGAAACCTATAATTTGGGCGGCAACTGCGAGATGGAAAACATCGGCCTGGTCACCATGATCTGCGACCTCATTGACGCGAAAACCGGAAAAACGTCCGGAAAACCCCGGCGGGAACTCATCACCTATGTCACGGACCGGCCCGGCCATGACCGGCGCTACGCCATTGACGCAAATAAGATCCGGACCGGACTGGGATGGGAGCCGAAAACAGCCATTGAAACGGGAATCTCCGCCACCATCGACTGGTACATGACCCATCAGGACTGGGTGAGCCGGGTGAATACCGGGGAATACCGGGAATGGATCCGGCGGCAGTATCAAGCGGGATAAGGTTTCAGTAAAAAAGATTTTCCGGCGACTTTTATATGAAAATAATCATAACATTCTTATTTTATAAGAAAATATAAAATAATAAAAATTCCTCTGCGTCCCTGCGTCTCCGCGGGAGAATAAACATATCTCGCGCAAAGGCGCTGAGGCGCAGAAAAAAGACAGTTAAGTCCTTATTTTCATTCTTCGTTGTGCCCATCCGGGCATAGGGGTTAAAATAATTTAAAAAACGCAAACCAAAATGAGGTGAATCTTTTTATGAAAGGCATTATTCTGGCCGGCGGTTCCGGCACCCGGCTCTATCCCCTGACCCGTGTCACCAGTAAGCAGCTCCTGCCGATTTACGACAAGCCCATGATTTATTATCCCCTGTCCGTGCTGATGCTCGGCGGCATCCGGAACATTCTCATCATCTCAACTCCCCAGGACCTTCCCAACTTCAAGGCCCTGCTGGGCGACGGGTCATGGCTGGGCCTTTCTCTGAGCTATGCGGAGCAGCCCCGGCCCGAAGGACTGGCCCAGGCCTTTCTCATCGGCGAATCCTTTATCGGAAAAGACCCGGTCTGCCTGATTCTGGGCGACAACCTGTTTTACGGGCACAACCTGTCCGCTATCATCAAAACCGCCCTGGAAGTCAATTCCGGGGGCGTGGTATTCGGCTACCGCGTCAATGATCCGGAACGCTACGGGGTCGTGGAATTCGATGCGCGGGGGAATGTCGTGGGCATCGAGGAAAAACCCGAAAAACCCAAATCCAAATATGCGGTGTCCGGCCTTTATGTGTATGACAATAAGGTGGTTGAGATTGCCCGCGCATTGAAACCATCGGATCGCGGAGAGCTGGAAATAACAGACGTCA
>PCSG01000306.1:0-8488 GCA_002772195.1 Desulfobacterales bacterium CG23_combo_of_CG06-09_8_20_14_all_51_8
CGGCCGTCCGTTTTGTGGAAAAAAACAAAGTCTGGACCAAGGAAACCTTTGTCCAGGATTTTGACGACGGGATTCGTGAATCCACGACCCTCGAAGGCCTTAAAAAATTGAAGCCCGCTTTTGCGGCCATGGGTTCCGTGACTGCCGGTAACTCATCCCAGACCACGGATGGGGCTGCGGCCACCCTGCTCATGAGCGGCGAAGCGGTCAAAAAATTTGGCATCAAACCGATTGCGAAAATTATCGCTTATGCGGTTGCCGGTGTGCGGGCGGATGAAATGGGCGTGGGGCCTTCGGTTGCGGTTCCCAAGGCGCTGGCATTGGCTGGCCTGAAGGTTGAAGACATCGGGCTCTGGGAACTCAACGAAGCTTTTGCATCCCAGTCTATTTACTGCATGCAGAAACTTGGCCTGTATGAAAAGAGAGAATTGTGGGAATCCACCAGTGACAAACGTATCATCAACATCAACGGCGGGGCCATTGCTCTGGGTCATCCCCTGGGATGCACCGGTGCAAAACTCTGCTCCCAGGTGATGACCGGGATGCGGGTCAAAGGCGCGAAATACGGCGTTGAGTCCATGTGTATCGGCGGCGGCATGGGCGCTGCGGCGGTATTTGAACTGTGTGATTAATTTTTTTTTAGCATAAATGATATAAAAGGCCGCCTTCGGGCGGCCTTTTCTTTTGTTATCCTGCAATCGCAAGAATCTTCCGGGACGTGTATTCCCCGGTGTCGGCCAGGGCGTCCATCGGCAGAAACAGCCGGGCGTTGGCCGAATAAAGGCAGGTGACGGCGGCGGGGAAATCGTCATCCGGCAGATATAAAATATAGCACAGGGCGATTTTGGGTAAAGGATACACCACCATACGGTAGAGCCGGTCCAGGTTGTCCCGGGCGATTTTTGAATAATTGTCCATCATGGAAAAGTTTCTTGAGTGTAAAGGGATTGAAATTTTGCGTTTCCGACGGATTCTATTTCAAATCCAGCATGATATTCACTGTATAGGCCGTCAGGGCGTCCGGCAAATGCCCCGGGAGTCGGGTCCGCCGGAGCCCAGCGGATGGTAATGCACGTGGACCTTGCGCATGAATTCGATGCGGTCCATCAGGATATTTTCAATCCGGGTAGCGATTTGGTCCCCCTCTGTCACGGTCAGACGGCCGTCTACGCAGACGGTGACGTTGACCACCAGATACGGCCCGAACCGGTGGGCGTGGATTTCATCTATTTTCCCCACCCCCGGCACCGGCGTCACCAGGGCTGAGATCTGTTCCCCCAGATTTTTCCCCGGCAGCGTGTCCATGAGATCTGCGGTGGATTCCCGAAGAATTTCAATGCCCGTATGCAGAATGATCAAAGAGACCACGGCCCCGGCCAGAGGGTCCACCCAGGGGTGTCCCATGCGGCCGAAAAAAATGCCGATGGATGCGGCCGAGGCGGCGAAGATGTCGTTTCGATGATCATATCCCAGGGCCAGCACAGCCGTGTTCCGGGTCCGGCGGCCGATGTTAAGGGTCCAGATCGTAAGCAGGATTTTTAAAGCCACGGTAAACAGTGCCACCCACTGGGCGACGAGGGAAGCCCCGCCGAAATCCGTTTTTTCCACAAAAATCTGATAAACGTCGTTGACGGAGTCCCAGAAAATGGCGATGGCCGTAGTGATGACAAAGGCCCCCACCACCACGGCGGCGATGCTTTCCATCTGGCTGTGACCATAGGGGTGGTCCTCATCCGGCGGTTTGCCGGACAGTCGCATGAACACGCTCACCACCATGCCGTAGGCCACGTCGGAGGTGGAGTTGATGCCGTCGGCAAGCAAGGCCGGGCTCTGGCCGACAATACCGATGGTGGTTTTCAGGGCCGCCAGAAAAAAATTGGCTGCCACGCCGATATACACGACGAGGATGCTTTTGCGATTTCTCAGTTTATGGGGCATGGAGAAGGTCCGAAGCTGTTTTTCCCGAGTGAATCAGCGGCCCGGTTGCTTGGGCCTTCTGCAAATATTTTGCAGTCTATGGTCTTTGTGAAATTATGTCATGCCGCCGCTGTTTTCAAGTATATTCTTGAAACTGGCGCGCATTCCGCCATGCTTCGGGTAATGATGCAAGTGGCATCTTAAAAAATCGCTTGCAATACACATAATAAAAGTTATTATGTGTATAACATGACGTTAAGGAGGGGAACATGACATGAAACGCACAAATGTCGTACTTGATGAAAAATTGGTCAATAATTGCATAGAGGCGACCGGCATAAAAACCCAAAAAGCTCTGATTGATCATGCGTTGCGTGAGTTGCTGAGGCATGAAAAACAGATCAAACTTTTGGAACTGAAGGGCAGAATCGCTTGGGACGGCAACCTGGATGATTGGCGCGAGGGCCGCGGCTGATGATGGTAATGGTTGACACCACTGTGTGGATTGATTTTTTTTCAGCAGGAACGCAACCCCATGTCAAAACGCTTGAAAATCTTATTACCGATAGGGAAGATCTTTAAGAAAGACGGTGGATTGTATGATTGCTGCGGTAGCGATTGAGAATGATATCCCGCTTCTTCACAATGATAAGGATTTTATCCCCATTGAAAACCATTTTGGGCTGCAAAGGTTTGGGGACGTTGGTCGTAAATAATACAAATCCATTTTTTCAAATCACGATTTCCTGCCCGACTTTCAGTTCCACATAGGCGTCGCCGAACGCCTGTTTGAAACGGTCGAGGCTCCAATCCGAGCTGTCATGGGGGGAGAGGGCCACGATTTTCGGGGGGACTTTCTGGATGGCCGAGATGGCGCTCTCGACATCAGCCGCCTGGATGCCGGTCCAGGGCGGTCGGTCCGAGCCCACAAGGTGCTGGAGGTTGATGGGGCCGAGCATGATCCGCCCGCCGAAAACCGGGTAATGAAGGCCCCCGATGACGGCGTAAATCGGTTCGGAAAAAAGGCGCCGGGTCCGTTCGATGATGCGCTCAATGGTCTGGTGCCCGCAGCCGATGACGAGCACAATGCCCTTGCCCGCGACATTGACGGCCAGAGCGTTTTCAGGAGTATCCCCCATGAGGAATAGAAATCGCGGAATCACGCCGATGCTGACGATGCCGTCTTTTAAAACCGTTGGTTCGGTGATGGCTTGTGGTTTGGGGCCCTGATTCCACCTGGAGGCAGAGAGCTTGACCGGCGCATAGACTGGTATATCTGGGATGGACACAAGGCCCCGGGACAGGCTGAAGGTTTTTTCTTTCTGGTCCTGCATGCCCCCGAGATGATCCAGATGGGCATGGGAGATGAAAATCATGTCCAGATCGGACACGGAAACGCCGAGGGCCTTCATGTTATGCAGGAGCGGGGACGGGTGTTCCTTTTTTTTGTTGAATCCCACATCCATCAGAATTTGGGTGTCATCGGCCGTGACCAGATAGGACACGCCGGGCTCGGTTTTTAAATCCGGCCGGCTGGCGTAATAATCCACCAGGGGCAGGATGGAAAGGGATTTCACGGCGCCGGGAGAGGCGATCCGGGTGATTTTCATGGCCGAGAGCCGGGCTTCGGCCATTTGTTTCCCTTTTTTTAACTCCATGGTTTTTTTTAAAAAAATCAGCCCAATCAAACCGATGAGAATTAATAAACCATAGAGAATAATCATGATCCGTCCTCGCAGTTTTTGTTGGATGCCTCCCGGATGCGTGATCCCGGGCGCATTGTGGCGTGTCCCGCCGAAATTAGTGAGTATATGCTCAATTATTTATTAGGCTGCGGCGGGCGGCGATGTCAAGGATAAATTAGTGTTTAAGAATCACCGGGCGTCTGAATCAGCATCCGGCTGCCAGTCCATGAGCAGGCTGGATTTTTTTTTCGTGTTGCAGACTTTGCAGCAGGGGACCACATTGTTTTTTGTGCTTTTGCCCCCCCGGGAGAGGGGCACGATATGGTCCATGGTCAGCTCTTTTGCCGGAAATTTTCCCTGGCAGTAATGGCAGACGCCTTTGGCGCATTTGCGCTTCCACCATTGGGAAGCCCGCAGTTCCCGGGCCTTGTCTTTTTCCCGCCGGATTTCGTCGTCATCCGGTATAAAAAGAAATCCGTCGGTCATTTGGTCCCCGATATTGAAAGCCCCAGGCCCTTGAGCCAGTTATTGACCGCTTCGGCCAGCAGCTCATAGAAGGCTGCGGACCCGCCCAGGCCGTTGCGTCCGAAAAAATAATTGATTTCCAGAAGCAGCGGTGTGGGTTCCCCAGCGGTGTCCCGGAAGATCACGTCCATGCCGGCCAGGTTGATGCCGGTCTTTTCGCATAAAAGGTCTACCAAGGCCACGCCTTTTCTTTGCAGATCCGGGTCCGCCTCATGGTCCACGGCCGCGCCTTTGGAAAGGGCCGTGCCGAACCGGGAAGGGTCCGTGGGAACCCGAAAGTAAGAGATGCGTCGTTCGCCGATGGCCGCCACCCGCAGGGACCGGCGGTCCGTGGGGACAAATTCCTGGATCAGAAATCCCTTTTGTCCGGTGCGTTCAAATTTTTCCGCTCGATCAAGAATCCGGTCAAATTCAGCGGAGGACGCCACATAAAAGACCGTATCCCCTTCGCCGCCCCAGTCGAATTTAAACACCATTGGATATTCAAAATCAAGCCCGGATTCCGGATACCGGGTCTCGGCGTAGAAATCGTCTATCGCGGCAAAGGTCCGGGTGCGCGGAAAGGATAGGTCATTGTCCGCAAAAAGGGCAGCCTGGCCGATTTTGCCCGGATACTTAAACCGGGCGGTGTAGTCGGGAAACACATGGGGGCAGAGGGCTGTCGCCATGTCATAGAGGGTTTTGCGGCATGCCTGGGGCAGAATCACGGCGTCGGCCCTGGCCATGGCCTCGCCTTCAGCGGGTCCGGGGTCCCGGCCCGCGCACAGCCTGTTTTCATCGGCCGTGATAATCGGGTGAAAGGAGAGGATCATCGCGGCCGATCAATATCCGAGTTTGCGCATGGCCCTGTCATCCGTACTCCAGTTTTTTTCCACCCGGACAAACAGCTTTAAAAACACCCGGGTGCCGGTCATGCGCTCCATGTCGAGCCTTGCGGCCTCGCCGATCTGGCGGAGCATGGCCCCCTGCTTTCCGATAATAATGCCTTTCTGGGAATCCCGTTCAATATGGATGGCCGCGTGAATGCGCACCAAATTTTGTTTCGGGAGTTCTTCAAAGCTTTCAATGGTGACGGCGGTGGAAAACGGGATTTCTTGATCGGTGAGGTCAAACACTTTTTCCCGGATCATTTCCGCGGCAATAAACCGCTCCGGCATGTCCGTGATCATGTCTTCGGGAAAATAGGGCGGGCCGTCCGGCAGCAGCTTTTTCATGGCGGCGAGCAGTGCGTCCACCTGGGTGCCTTCCGTGGCGGACACCGGAACGATTTCCACAAAATCGCAGGCCCCGGCCCAGTGATCGATGAGGTGCAGGAGTTTGGGCTTTTTCACTTTATCGATTTTATTGATGGCAAGAATCACGGGCGGATGCCGGCGGTTTTTCAGTTTATTCAAAATAAGCTGTTCGGATTTTGGTTCCGGGGCGGCGGCGTCAATCACCAGTAAAATCAGGTCCACGTCGCTGATGGCGGCCATGGCCACTTCCACCAGCCGGATGTTCAAGGGCTTTTTGGTCTGGTGAATGCCCGGGGTATCGAGAAATACAATTTGAAAACCGGGCTGGTGGCATACCCCGGCGATGCGGTTCCTTGTGGTCTGGGGTTTACTGGACGTAATGGAGATCTTTTCACCGATCAGGGTGTTTAAAAGAGTGGATTTGCCCACATTGGGCGCGCCGATAATGGCGGCAAATCCGGATTTAAATCCTTGAACAGGTTCGATTATTTCTGACACGCGGCACGTCCTTTAATTATTTCATGGCTCATTCGTCGGGGGTGTGTCGGCTTCAAGACAATGGGAGATGGCTTTCCACACAAGATCCAGGCCCAGGCGGGTTTTGGCGGAAAAGCAGATCAGTTCTTCCGGAAGGACCGACAGCGCTTTTTGGGCCGCCAGGATCTGCTTTTTCTGGTCGGTTTTGGACAGTTTATCCGCCTTGGTCAGAACCAGGACAGTGGGAATTCCCTGCTGATGAAGCCATAAAATAAAATTTTGCTCATCTTCTCCGGGCTTCCGGCGGATGTCGATGATCAGCACCGCGCCTTTTAATGTCGGCCGGGTGGACAGATAGGTTTCAATCATCTGCCCCCAGTCTTTTTTAACCTTTTCAGGAACCCGGGCATACCCGTATCCCGGCAGGTCCACGAACATGAAAGCGTCGTTGATGGCGAAAAAATTTAAGAGCTGGGTCCGGCCCGGCGTGGAACTGGTTTTCACGAGATGCCGGCGGTTGACCAGGGAATTGATGAGAGTGGATTTTCCCACGTTGGAGCGGCCGGAAAAGGCAATTTCCGGAAGATCCGCCGGCGGATAGTTGCTGGGCTTGGTGGCGCTTAAAACAAATTCCGCGGATTTGATGATCATAGGGGCCTTTGCCGGTTCAGATGACTTTATTTAATTCATATTCAATGATGCCTTCGGCCCCGCTCTTCATGAGCCGGGGAATCAGATCCCGCACCGTGTCCGAACTGACCACGGTTTCAACGGAAAACCAGTCGGACTGATAGAGCGACGACACCGTGGGCGCGTGCAGGCTGGGCAGGAGGCCCACAATTTTTTCCAGGTCCCCGGCAGGCACGTTCATTTTCAGGCCCACCATGTTTTCCGCCCGCAGGGCCCCTTTGAGCAGGAGGGCGATCTGTTCGATCTTGTCGCGTTTTTCCGGAATTTTCTATGCGTCGTGATTGGCGATGAGCTGCGTGTTGGTCTGCATCATTTCATGGATGATGCGCAGGCCATGGGCCTTGATGGTGCTTTCGGTTTCCGTGATCTCCACGATGGCGTCGGCCAGGCCGGACACCACCTTGGCTTCCGTGGCTCCCCAGGAAAATTTGACTTTTACGTTAATGCCTCGTTCCGCGAAAAACCGCTGGGTGTATTTCACTATTTCCGTGGAAATGGTTTTGCCTTCCAGGTCTTCCAATGTCTTGATGGGGGAATCATAGGCCACGGCGATGACCCACCGGGCCGGCCGGGTGCTGACCTTGGAATAAACAAGGTCCGTGACCACATGAACGTCGGAGCTGTTTTCCGCAATCCAGTCAAGTCCCGTGAGGCCCGCGTCCAGGACCCCGGTTTCCACGTTGATGGACATTTCCTGGGCCCGGCACAGGGCGCAGGTGAGGGTGTCGTCGTTGATGTCCGGAAAATAGCTGCGGCCGTTCACATTGATTTTCCACCCGGAGCGCCGGAACAGCGCAACCGTGGCATCTTGAAGGCTTCCCTTGGGGATGCCGAGTTTTAAGGGGGTTGTCATTTTTTCCTCTTTGGGGTTATTCCTCTTTGGGTTTATATACCACTTTGGGATCAAAAATCGGCGTTTCCGTGACCATCAGGGCATTGTCCGCCACTTTCCGGTAAAAACAGGTGCGATGTCCGGTGTGGCAGGCGGCCCCGCCGACTTGCTCGACTTTGAGCAGAATCGTGTCATCGTCGCAGTCCACGCGGATTTCCCGGACCAGTTGCACATGGCCGGACGTTTCGCCCTTGACCCAGAGCTGATTCCTTGACCGGCTGTAATAGGTGGCTTTTCCGGTTTTCAGGGTGGCCGCCCAGGCAGCCGCGTTCATGAACGCCAGCATCAGCACCTCGCCGGTTTTGTAATCCTGGACAATGGCCGGCACAAGGCCGTTGATTTTACTGAAATTAATTTTAATCGGTGAATCCATCATCAAGTGTTTCCTGCGGTGATATAAAACATAATCAGTTCAGGCGGGTTAAGAAGCCGATAGATTTAATGGGCCGCCAAAGCATCGTCAACCTTTTTTTAATTTTTCAGAAAAATCCGTTGAATTTCATAGCACACATCGGCGGTAAATAGCAAACACCATTCAAATGCGCGTCCCGGGGAACTCTGCCGGATTCCTTGACATTCCCCTTGTGGGTTATTATAGTACGCAGGTATCATTTCGGCGTTCCATGACTGGGGCAAATCTATTCATTTCCCGGTTGGGTTGAAAAAAATTTTAACAGAGGAAAGGTGTTCTTATGTCGGAAAATATTTCAGAGGTCAGTGACAGCCGGTTTGAGCAAGATGTTTTGAAATCCGATATCCCGGTGCTGGTGGATTTTTGGGCCCCCTGGTGCGGGCCGTGCAAGGCCATCGGGCCGGTCATCGATGAGATCAGCAAAAATTACGCGGGCCGGGTGAAGTTTTTCAAGTGCAATGTGGATGATAACCCCGTAACCTCCGGCCAATACGGCATCCGGGCCATTCCCACCCTGCTCCTGTTCAAGGGCGGCCAGAAACTGGACCAGATTGTCGGCATGGTGGACAAATCCAAAATTGAGCAAACCTTAAATAAAGCATTGTAGAATCCTGCGATGAAGCCAACAGATTATGATCTTGCGATTATCGGCGGG
>PCSG01000306.1:8567-9863 GCA_002772195.1 Desulfobacterales bacterium CG23_combo_of_CG06-09_8_20_14_all_51_8
CGCCTCAATATCCTGGTGCTTGAAAAGTCGGCGCTCGGCGGTCAGATTCTGGTGACGGATTGGATTAAAAATTATCCGGGATTTCCGGAAGGATTGTCCGGTGCGGATCTCGTCATGAAAATGGCGGATCAGGCCCGGCGATTCGGCGTTGAGATCGAAACCAACCAGGTTCAGTCCATGGATGTGGCAGGGCCTTTGAAAACGCTGGTTTTAGATGACCGCACCGTCACCACTAAGGCGGTGATCATCGCCACGGGCGCATCGCCGAAAAAACTGGGGGTGCCCGGTGAAACGGAGTTTTACGGCCGGGGGATTTCCACCTGCGCCACCTGTGACGCCCCGTTTTTTAAAAACAGCGTGGTGGCCGCCGTGGGCGGCGGCGATACAGCGGTCCAGGAAAGCATTTTTTTGACCCGGTTTGCGAAAAAAGTGTATCTGATCCATCGCCGGGATAGCCTGCGGGCGACCCGGATTCTCCAGGAACGGGCCCTTGCCAACGATAAAATCGAAATCAAATGGGATTCGGTGATCACCGCTGTCAACGGTTCCGACGCCGGCGTGGAAGGCATTACCATTGAAAACGTCAAGACCGGTGAAAAATCCGACCTTCCAGTGGAAGGCTGTTTCGTCTGGGTGGGCACGTCGCCGAATACGTCCTTTCTGGATGGGGCCGTGGCAGTGGACAAGGCCGGATTCGTGGTGGTGAATTCCCGTATGGAAACATCGGTGCCCGGGGTTTATGCAGCCGGGGATGTGCGCAACACGCCGCTTCGGCAGGTCGCCACCGCCGTGGGAGATGCCGCCATCGCGGCGTTTCAGGCGGCCACCTATATTGAAAGCATGGAATAAGGCGGAAGGTTTGGATTTTGGATTGGGGATTGGGGATTGGGGATTGGGGATTGGGGATTGGGACGCGGCATAAAATTCAGCGGAAAGTGTTTATGAAATCACTTCGTATCATCTGTATTCTTTTTCTGGCCCTGGCTCTGGCCGGGTGTTCCTGGTGGTCAAAAGGTGAGCCGGAAAAAACCGCTGACGAGCTTGTGGCGGACGGCCGTATGTATTTTGAAAAAGAAAAATACTCAGAAGCCATTAAGTCCTATAAAAAACTGAGGGACTGGTATCCGTTTTCCAGCCATGCCAAGGAGGCGGGGCTGATCATCGCGGACGCCCATTACCGCATGGAAGAATATGATGAGGCGATTCTGGCTTATAGTGAATATGAAAGCATGCATCCCAATGACGCCAAAATCCCCTATGTGATTTACCAGACCGGCATGTGTGATTATGACCGCA
>PCSG01000398.1 GCA_002772195.1 Desulfobacterales bacterium CG23_combo_of_CG06-09_8_20_14_all_51_8
CTCGCAATCAAGAATAAACCATAGCCTGAGGGTGTCCACGAAAAAGCGGGAAACTTTAGTCAGGTTAAACAGACACCACGAAATTTTTACTGCCCGCAAAACCACTGGGCACGTGCTTATCCGCTTCCTCGTCATTGACCCAGGTCTGTTTATCCAGCAGATACCGGAACTGGTGGTCTTTGTTTTTTTCAAGATCGAGGGTAATGGAAAAAGATCCGTTTTTGTAGGATTTCATGGGTATTCCCGGCTTTTCCCAATTATTGAACTCGCCGGTGATGTGAACGGATTTTGCATTGTCCGCCGCTTCTTTTGTCAAACTAAACGTGACTTTGCAGATGGGCCGGTTTTTCAAAAATCGTTTTTTGATACTCATGGTTTTTCCTCCTGTTTTTGAATGGCGGGTTAAAAAAATTTTAACCCAGTTAAATCAACTATTTATTGTTTAGTTTTGTCCAAACCCTTAGCCATTCGCTGACACCCCAGGCCTGGGCATCGCAGCCTTTCTGAAGGTGCGGATAATCGCCGTCCAGAATTTCAGGGATGTGGCCGGCGCATCCGGTGCTGATGATTTCAGCGCTGCTCGAAAGCAGGGAAAGGGCGGTTTGTTTTGCCGGTTCACCGTATGTCATGGCCCATGCCTCGCAAAATGAGGGAAAGACCCAGGTCCAGGCCGTGCCGTTGTGATACGCGGGCTTGCGGCGGGTATCCTCGTCTCCGGTGTAAACGCCCTGATAGGGACGGTGCGGGTCATTTAAAAGGCGGCCGTTGTGGATGATTTCAAGGGGGCGCTTGACGGGCCGGTCCGCGAGGGTTCTTATGGCCCCGGGAACCACAAGGCCGGCGCATTGTCGTATCATATTTTTCATGATATGGCGGTCGGTGACCGCCCCCAGCGTAATGGCGAATAACTGGTTGGGCCGAAGGGCGTCATCCGGTTCCGCATCGTTTGCCGGTGTGCCTGGAGCGGCATACAGACAGTCCGCCAGATAGCCGGATGTTTCCAAGTAAAAAAGACGGCCGATGGAGGCCCGCACCTGGTCTGCGAGAGTCTTCCACCGATCCGCTACCTTACCATTATCCACCCGGGAAAGAAAATCAAGGGTATTGTGCCACAGGGCCTGGATTTCAATGGGATAGCCCTGCCGGGGCGTGCCTGCCGGGAAATTGGTGTCCATCCAGGTGAAATGGGACGGACTGAACACCAGGCCGGTTGCGGCATCGGTTCGGATGCCGTTGAATGTGCCTTGAACATAGCCGGTGACAATGGACCGCAAAACATCCCGAAGGGGTCTGGCATCGCAGAGTTCATCCAGAAACTTGCGGTCTCCGGTTCTTTCCATCAGATCCCGGCAGGCGGCGACCAGCCACAGGGGAGCGTCGGAGGTGTCCCGGTTGCGGGTGTCCGCTCCGAAAATCACGTTGGGCAGGGTGCCCTCATGTTCGAATGCGGCGAATTGCTTCAGGATGGCGCGGGCTTCTTCCACAAATCCGGCGGCGATCAGACCTCTCGAAACGATCAGCGTGTCCCGGCCCCAGTCCAGAAACCAGGGATACCCGGCAATGACGCTTTGATGGGAGTTGCGCCGAACGATAAAATGGCCCATGGCCCGGGTCATGGCCTCGGGCAGCGGTTGTTTTTTCAAGGTATGGGAAAAATCGCCCCGGATTTCAGAATCCATCAGCCGGATCAGGGGAACGGCATCGTATCCCGGCGACAGAACCGCGGCGGACAGGTGCAGCGTGTCGGCGCCTTTCAGAAATGTTGAAAAATATCCAGGGCTGAAGAGGTCGGTGTTCGGGTCCATGCCCCGGGCCGCATCGGCGGGCAGCCAGACCATGTAGCGCCATTCCGGCTCCCAGGTGAATTCTCCGGCGGATGCCGTCATCAAAAGCACCCGGTCGGGATGAGGGGTGAAGGAAAATCCATCCGGCCGGGGTGCCGTGGCGGTGTGCCACCGGTGTTCCGGGCCGGTGTACGCCTTGGTGACGGAGTGAAAATCGCGGTCATCAATGTCCGGCCGGATAATCAGGCGCACCGGCTGATCGCTGGCCAGCACCCGGGCGTTTTTTCCGGCATGGTCTCGGGAAAATGTCAGATGGATCTGATTGCGGCCGGTAATCATCCTGGCGGAAATTCTCAGGTGGATATGCTGGCCCTGACCCGTGGGCACGGCAAATTCCCATCGGCCTTCGGAAGTATCTTCACAGCAGAAGCATTTGAGGCAGTCCGTGGAAATCTCCTGGGAATATCCCTGAAAAACCACCCAGGCCCGGCACCGGATCAGCATCATCCATCGGTTGTCCGGGCAGTTTGGATTCAAATTGGCGGCGAGCAGGGCGTCATAGCGGCTTTCGATTTCCCCCCACCGGGCATTGGCCCGCATCATGGCGCCCCGGCCGTTGGTTCCCAGGGTTCGAAGGGAATGGTAGAGAACGTCTTTTCGGCCAAAAACGGTTTTCGCATATCCGTGCTTCGGACTGCAAAGATATAACAACGGCGATTCCCGGTGAACACTGGTTTTGTTCTGATATATCGATAGTTTTAAGGTGGCGTGCAAAGGAGTTTTTCGGAGATTTTTCACGGTCATGATGGTAAAATGGGTGTTGTCTCTGGAAACGATGCTTTGATGCAGGCCCAGCGTTTGATCCGTGCCATTCTTCCGCGCGATGATTCGTGCCGTAAACGGGATGTCCGAACGCACCATCAGCAAATGACCCGGCGGCACCATGACAAGCCTTCGGCTGTCTTCCGGCCATTGCCACACAACCATCCGGGGTTCATCGGAGCCGGGCCTCAGGGTCCGGCAGAAGGTTTCCGGATCGGTTTCAAGCTGCAATACCGCCTCATGGATATCCAAGTCCGCCACGTGAATGGAACCGGTAAAAAACCGGAGGATCTCAAGGACCATGGACCGGAGGCGCTGGTGATGAATCCGGTCAGGAAGCCGCATGGGGTCGCTCTTTTCCAGAATCCGGCCCAGGGCATCCGGCTCCGGGGAAAGGCACAACACCCGGCCGGGGTCCAGCAGGCAGCCGGTAAAATTACCGTCCCGGGTGATGGGGATGAATTCCGCGCTCAGCATGTCGATGCACGAAAAATTTTCCGGCGCAAACTCGGCGGCGGGCCATCGGGCCGGCACCGGATGGGCCATGTCCAGATTCACCAGCACCAGAACCCGCTGGTCTGATGGCAGGTGGTGTCGCAGGAGGGCGATATAATCGCCGCTGTCCTGGTGAACCAGTTTCAGGTCGGTGCAATGGGAAAACGCGGGATGAAATTTCAGGATAAGGGTGAGGCGTTGAATTTTGTCCACCTGATTGGCGGCCGACCCCCAGTTTAAGGAAGAGGCGTCATGCACGTTGATTTTTTCGGTGGCGTACCATTCCACGCCGTTGGCAAACCCGAATCCGCCGCAGTGGGAGACCAGGGCGCACAAGGCGGTCCGCATGGCCGCATAGGCCGGGGAGACGGCGGCCAGTCGGTTGTTGTCATGGGTTTCGGCGAAATGGATCATGAGCCCGTTTTGAAAATTGATGTCATTGCAAAGGTCGAGACACGTTTCAATTTGACTTCTGTCATAACTTTGAAACAATTCCGAGTAGGCCCAGTTAAAATTGCATGAACTTAAGATTTCCCGAGTAACGGAAATCTTTCCCCCCAGGCCTTCCAAAAAAAAGACCGTGTCCGGAAACTGTTCGCGGACTTTCGCCACAATAAAGCGCCATGCCGGAACCGGAATCATGTAACCGGCATCGCATCGGAATCCGTCCACCCCCCGCTGGCACCAGGTCAGAAAGACATCGGCCATGTATTTCCACAGTTCTTTGTTCGTGTAATCCAGCCGGGTCAGATCCTCCCAGACCACCCCCCAGGCTCCGGGGGCCTGAATGGCGCCTTCGGCATCCCGGACCAGCCATTCCGGATGGGTTTCATGGAGTTCCGCAGCCCATCCGGTGTGGTTGGGGGCCAGATCAATGATGATTTTGGCGTTGCGCGCGTGGACCGCATCCACCAGCTCGATAAATTGCTCCAGCGGCGTTGCTTTGGGATCGAAAACCGCCAGGGCCGGGTCGATTCCCTTGAAATCCAGGGCCGCATAGGGGCTGCCGAAGCGTCCCATGCGCCCGTAGGTAGTGGGCGTGGGGTTGATGGGAAGAAGATGCAGGGCCCTGCAGCCAAGGGTGTAAATGATGAAATCCAGTTCCGAGATCAGGTCCCGGAACGTTCCGGACGGCGGGATGACCGTATACCCGTCATGGTCCAGTTTTTCGATGTCCTTCGCGTTTTCCCGGCTGATCTGAAACGCGCCGGATTTATTGGGGCCGAACTGCCGGACAAAGGCATTATAGATGATATTGGCGCAGCACAGGTCCGCCGGCTCCACATTCACGATCACATTGGGGCCCTGGGGCCATATGGGGGTTTTCCCATTGGAGTTGATGAAAAAGCATTTGGCTTCAAAATGACCGACGTCGCACAGGGCCAGGGTGACGGCAAACCGCGCGGGAGTGACCGGCGTCATCGGGATGTCATACCATGCCCGCCCCAGAACCGGTTCATCAGCCGTCACCGCCTGGATGATTTCCCAGCGGGATGTGGCGACATTGCCGATATTGGTGCGAATCCAGGCGTTTCCGGAAATTTTTTCAGGCAGATCCAGGAAAAATTCAATGGTATCCCCGCGGAAAGAAAGACGGGAAGCACCCGGCGCCGGAGTTTGTGTGAGTCTGAACTCAGTCATTTTCTTCTGCCTTAAACCTTTATGATGTGGAAAAATGATCTTGCGGGGCGCGACTCAGACAGAATCATAAAAATGAACTGCTTTTGGGTGTAAGATCAAAACGGGTTTGCATTGCTTATGAGATACCAGATATCCAGCGGTTCCACAAATAATTTTTTGGATTTCAGGAAGGGTTTCAGGGCAGCGGCGGTGTTAATTCAGAAAAGGGGGTTGTGGGGCATCCGGACAAAAAACAGGACTTTTAACTGATGGGAATTCCTTGCAGTTTTTACCGCATGCGGCAGGGATTACTAAGCATTGGCGTCGGGAAGAAACCGTTCGAAGCTTTTTACTGAAATCACGCGACGCTTTTTCACGACGCGGCCGAGGGTTCCGGTAACGCGGATTTTCTGTTTTTCGATGGCGGCCAATTTTTTTCCCATCTTGGTCCGGAGATCAATCAAGTATTCCTTTTCTTCATAGGAGGCTATCGCAAATGCGACGGGCCTGCCGTTTTCTTCCCACTCCACCGGTATGACAACCCCCACTGTGGTGATGGTTTCTTTTTCAATGGTATTGATATCCATTTTTTTAGGATGCCTTATTCAAAACGTTTCAGTGAATCCGTAGCTGGTTCAGCGGAACATGCGATTATTTTATATGCCGGAAACACGTTCCAGTGCTTCCTCCTTCATTTTGCAGTTAATGCACTGGGTCGTGACCGGTCTTGCCTTTAAGCATTTCACCGGGATTTCTTCGCCGCAGGTTTCACAGATACCGTAACTTCCGTCTTTGATGCGTTGGAGGGATTTTTTAATTTTTGAAATCAGCCGGCTTTCCCGCTCGCGTATGCGGAGCAGCAGATTTTGATCCGTATCCGCCGAAGCAATATCCAAAACATCCTGGAATTCATCCAGGGGGGTCATTTTTCGGATATCGGAATAATTCATCCGGTTCTGTAATTCTTGCAGTTGTGAATTTAATAGCGTATGAAAATACGCAAGATCTTTTTTGTTCATCGTTCCTCCTGAATAAAAGAAGTATTCCGGGGCGTTTACAAGCAACTGGAATAAGGAACTGCAAAATATATACCACATAATTAACCGCGCTCAGGCGGAACAGTGACGCAGGAACGAAAAAAAAGGCATGAATCGGCGGTTTATATTCTTTATGGCGCGGGAGTATTAGATATTTCAAGGCATAAATTGTCTTCAATTTCCACAAAGCCGAATAACGGGATGTTACGATCGGAACTTCCGGTTCCGTTCGGAGGGAATTGAGAAGTTTGGATTCCGAAAAAAACCGGTTTTCGTGATTTCGTCGAAAACGGCGAATCGTATGGGAGAATGCGGGATCATCGATAAGCATGATATAAAATTAAATTTTGCATGCACTTGAATCTCCGGGGTCTGTCCGGTGGATGACCCGGTGAATACGAAGAATCTTTTGGCATGAGCATTGCATTTTTTTGAAAAATGCAAAGGTGTGTTACCTGGGGCAGTATTCGTTGTTTGACAAATTTAAAAAGGGAGATGAACATGACCAAGACAGAACTGATTGATCACATGGCAACAGAGGCGAAAATTTCCAAAGAAAAAGCGTCCACGGCATTAAACGCCATGATTGATGGTATTCAGAAGGCTTTGAAGTCCAAGGACGGCAAAGTTCAGCTGACGGGTTTCGGAACCTTTTCCACGGTTCAGCGGAAGGAAAGAAAAGGCCGGAATCCGGGCACCGGCGCTGAAATCACCATCCCCGCGCAAAAATCAGTCAAATTCAAACCCGGAAAAAAATTAAAAGACGCTGTAAAATAAACACATCTGCAATTTTTATGGTTCCGCCATGGCCCGGTAAAATCAGTCGGAGATTTCCGGCCATGGCTGAACCATTGCGGTCAGAGGCGGTGGATTATATTTTATAATCCTTTTTTTCAATCCCATGCTTGATCATCAGCTTGTGGAACTGGCGGGTGCTGATGCCGGCTTCCACGGAGGATTTATTGATTCTGCCCCGGTTTTTAGCCAGCAGTTCCTTGATAAACCGCCGTTCGAATTCATTCACCGCGATATGCCTGGCTTCGGCAAGGGTTAATGCCGTGTCAACGTTAAATACAGCGGATTTTTGGGCTCCGGCGAAAAATTCTGCGGGAAAGCTTTCCGGCGTCAGGACATAGGAACTTTCCAGAATAAACGCCCGTTCCATGAGATTTTCGAGCTCCCGGATGTTTCCCGGCCAGGGGTAGGTCTGCATCGCGTCAAGGACATCCGGGCGGGCGCTTTGAATGCGTTTTTGCATGGTCATATTCAATTTCCGGATAAACGTATCCACCAGCAGTGGAATGTCCTCCCGGCGGTCTCTTAAGGACGGGATTTCGATGGGAAAAACATTGAGCCGGTAATACAGGTCGTAGCGGAAAATCCCGTTATCGCACATTTTTTTTAAATCCATATTGGTGGCGGCGACAAATCGCGCATCCGTATGGAAGATTTCTTCCCCCCCCACCCTTGAAAACGTGCCGTCCTGAAGTACCTGAAGAAGTTTGATCTGAGCCGAAGGCGTGATGGTGCTTATTTCATCCAGGAACATCGTTCCCTTGCCGGCGATTTCAAATTTTCCCAGCTTTCGCTTAAACGCACCGGTAAACGCGCCTTTTTCATGGCCGAACAATTCGCTTTCCAGAAGCGTATCGGGAATCGCGCCGCAATGGACGCTGACCAACTGGTCTTTTTCCCTGTGGCTGAGACGATGAATCAGGCTGGCGAGGACCCCCTTGCCGGTTCCGGTTTCTCCGCAGAGCAGAACGGTGGTTTTGGTCGGCGCGACAGACCGGATCTGATCGTAGACTTTTTTCATTACCGGGTTAAGTGTCTGGAATGTTTCCAGAATATCTTTATGCCAGAAGGGTCCCTGCAAATTTTCTATTTCCGAATGTTTATCTGAAATGTCCACGATAGGCTTCATCATGCCTCTGAAGGATTGACATGTGATTGGGGGATAATGCTCACCGAATCGGGTAACGTCACTGAAAACAGAACCCGTGATTCCGTTTTCGTCTTGAATCATCAAAAAAATTCTTTTCCGTATTTATCGAACTTCATCACTCTGTTTCAAGAAATTATTTGCTGACAGGGAAAATAGGGCTGGATTTGCCCTTTTTGCGGTTGAAAAACACCAGTAGTTCGGATTTCTGACAGCTTATACGTCAGCGTCCGCGGATTTTTCCTCCCCAATGTTCGGTGAAGGGTCCGGCGGATTCCCGTTTTTGCCGTCCTGGTAGCATTTTTTTCCGTACCAGTTCACCTGGCGGCAGATTCCCCGGATGATGCTGACCTCCCTTGCCCGCAACGGAATGCGGGAAAAAAACAGCCGGAGTTTATTCATCCAGTAATCCGGGTTGTCCGGCAGAATATAATCGATGCGCACCAGGATGTCTTTTAATTGATGGTACATGCCGTCGAGTTCATGGCGGGAGGCCAGGCGCGGCGAAAAATCCGCCGGGGGTTTCCGGTCCGCCTGGAAGATTTCGTAGCAGATGATCATCACCGCCTGGGCCAGGTTGAGGGACGAGAAATCAGCGGTGGGAATATTGATCAGGCCATGGCACAGCCGGATGTCGTCATTTGTCAATCCCCGGTCCTCCGGTCCGAAAACAATGGCG
>PCSG01000216.1:0-2066 GCA_002772195.1 Desulfobacterales bacterium CG23_combo_of_CG06-09_8_20_14_all_51_8
CCTGGGTTTTTTCCAGCACCGTGACCTCCATGGTTTTGTCGTTGCGTTTAGCTTTACTTGCGGCGCTCATGCCGGCTGCATCGCCGCCGATGATCAGAAATTTCATGAAAGATTCTCCCTGTGTTTTACAGCAGTAATTTTGGTCCTGTGGCCGGGGGAATGGATGAATTTCAGGCTGGCACACTGTGGCATTGTGCAATAAATCCGAAGGGAAAGCAACCGGTAAAAAGGATAAACGCCCGACCTGTCCGGTTTGGGCGGCTTATTTTAAAACTTACGACCAATTTTTTTCTTCAGAGGGTTCTTCGGCAGAGTCCGCCTGCCAGATTTCAATGCAGTGGCCTTCGGGATCAAAGAGAATGATGTTGGCGGTTTTCATCTGTCCGGCTTATTTGTCGTAGGCCCGAAACACCCCCTGGGACCGGCAGGCCCGTCGGCCGAGGGTGATCAGGGCCGGAATGTCAATACCGAACGGGCAGTAGCAGCGGGTGCACAATACGCAATTTTCAAACACCAGGGCTCCCATCTCTTCCACCGCCGGCTTGCCTACCTTGCCTTTCTTTTTAAATAACACCCCGATACTGTTCAAGAATTTATAGGAAGGCATGTATTCAGGGGCGCGATCGTTCGCCCTGTACAGAAAACAGCTATCCGCGCACAACCCGCAATGGGCGCACATGCGCAACCCCAGACGGATCTGCTGTTGATGGTTTTTTAAAATTTCCCGGATCGGCTCCGGATCAACGGGAAGGTTGGTTGGTTCGCTCATGGAAAGCTCCGCTCAATATGCGCTCAATAAAAGACCACCGCCGATCAGGTGTTGCTCAGGCGCTCATAGCGCCACACCCGCCTCGCCGTGATCCGGCCATGTTCTCCGGCGATGAGCCGGCGGCTCACAAAGAAAAAAATCATATGGGAGAACTTGGAAAACGGAATCATGATCAGCATGATTTCAGCAGAAAGGATGTGCAGCATGATCATCAGCTGATAGTTCAATACATGGGAGTGCGCCAGCCATCCGGTCAAAAAAGGCCCGACGGCGATGAGCAGCAATACGAAATCCGACGGGGCCGTAATGGCCCGCACCCTGCGCACAAAAATACGGCGCAGAAAAAAGAAAGCGCCGCAAGCCACCACCAGAAGCGTCATTTTGGTCGTCATGGCTTCGGAAAAAGAAACAAAAGAAATCCCGAAGGCCATGTCCAGCAGCTCATTATGGGCCAGAACAAACAGCGGGGTGATCATCAGGCCCGAGTGGAAAATCAGACTGACCCCGGCCATAAAAGGCGTATGCCCCAGGATGGAAATCCGCAAAAAAATCAGCCATCCCGTCAGACGGTCGGCGAAGCTGCCTCGGGTCTGAACTTCATCGAGGGGGATGACCTGCAAGGGCTCCTGTGTCCGGGTCATCGCCAACAGCCGCCGGTACTGAATGAAGATTCCCGCGCCGCAGATCAAAAAAGCGGCCCAGGCCAAGGGACCCCGAATCCATTCCCCCATGGCGGATAAAAAAAATATTTCGGAATGTGTCATGGCAAAAATTATCCTCCGGAATACCGGCGTTCATATCCTTTCTGGACGATGGTGCGCCGAACCTGATTCGCCCACTCCATGGGCGGCTGAATTTTTAAAATATCCGCCAGCCGGTTCTGGGCTTTGAGGCGCGTATAAATCTCGTGCCAGGCGCAGGGAATATCCGCGCTGACTTCGCAATGATCCCCGGATGTTCCGCCACACGGGCCGTTAAACAGGCCCTTAGCGCACCTCGTCACCGGGCAGACGCCGGCGGTGTATGCCAGTACGCATGTGCCGCAGGCCCGGCATCTTTCTTCATATATCCCGATGTCTAAATCCACTCCGATGGCGATGGTATCCACCGCCGGGAATACCGGCTTATCGGGATATCTTTCCGCCAGAAGCTGGACACCGGCCCCGCAAGCCATGGACAGCAGGCAGTCCAGGTCCTTAACGGTCTCGTCCAGTTCTTCAAGATATCGGTGGTTGCATTGTCTTTCCACCGTATATCCCCGAATTTGTTTTGTATCATTTTCCTTGGTCAGGGAAAA
>PCSG01000216.1:2135-7277 GCA_002772195.1 Desulfobacterales bacterium CG23_combo_of_CG06-09_8_20_14_all_51_8
GCAACCCAGAATCAAAACCTTCCGGTACGGAGCGATATAACCGTGAATTTCCGCCAGGGATTTGGGTTTCGCCTTAATCATTCCTGTCTCCTGTCATTCCATCCATCGGGACCGGGATTTCTACGGAACAAACACCCGCTGGAATATTCAGCGCCCGGAACAGTTCCGGTGCAGACATCGGCACCCTCGCAAGATCGGGACCCAGGCTGCTTTTCCGGTTTATGTTCATGAATGTACTGGATATTTGCTGTTTCTGGCGCAATACCTGTATCGTCTATAATGAACCCAAAAGTTTAAGTAAATAATTTTTATTCCATCATTTGGCAACAATTTTTTCCCGATTTTCAAGCCCGCGTTCCCTTCAGCAGAAAGCCCGGCTCTTTAATGTTTTTTCCCCGGTCTTGGGCTTTTATCTCAATGTAATTATTGCGGGAAAAGGTATTATTTGAAAAGGCGGAAAATTTCAGGTAGAAGGTTTAAACGGAATTTTTAGTAAGGTCCCCATATCGAAACCGTATAAGCTGCATGAAACCCCGCGTCCGGGCTGTTGTTGAAGAAAAACAGATTTTCGATCAGCCCGAATTCCAGCACGCCCCGACCCAGGCGTTTTTTAAACCCCAGGGTCAGTTCGACAATGGGCTTGTCCAGCTCCGGATAATCAGCGGCGGCCGATGCCATCACCACATGGGCCAGCAGGGAAAACCAATCGGACCAGGCATATTCCAGAGAATTCATCATGCTGAAGCGCCGCGCCTGAAGATCCAGTTCATCATCACCTCTGGTGCCATAAAAGGTAACGCCCGCCCCGTGGTATCCCATGATCCGGTCCTGCTACCAGGAAGCCGCCGCCTGAAGGGTGGCATCAATCCCGTTCTGCCGCCATCCATCCTTGAAATTGGACGTGGGAAATTTGCACAGGGCCCGGACGCTTATGGCCGGGCCGTCGTCCCTGATCCGCAGGGACCCGCCCAGGGTTACGTTTCCCAGAAAGGTCCCGGAAAGGTTGTCGCTCAAATCAATGATATCGCCATCCTGCGATACATACATCAGGGAGGTGCCATTGCGCTCCCATTTATCCCGCTGGTGCTGTTCGATGCCAAAGGTGTCGTGAAACCCCTCGATAAATCCGTCCAGAATGCCCCCTCCCTGATGGATCACGGGGATTGCCGCTTCAAGACGGATGGCATCGTTGATTTTAAAGGATATCCGAGGCGTCAGGGAAATCGTCTCCATGTCCAGCAAAAAACTGCCGTGTTCGAACGGAAAGGTTTCCGGATCGGCTTCCCAGTCATAGGGTTCATCGGCTTCCGAATGAAAGGCCCAGACATTGAGCCACCGGGCCGCCACCGTGAGATTTACCCGGCCGGTTTCATGTTCTCCCGGTGAAACAAAAGCCGGGGTTTCCCGGAAGACTTCGCTCATGCCCACCACCGGCAGATAAAACGGCCCGAGACCTTCCGCCGGAAGCGGATCGGGGTAAAACATCACCATGAAAAAAACCGCGATCTTCGTCCAGCGCACCCGACGGCATTCCATATCCTTATCCATTTGCATTCTCATTTCCATTCCGGCGGCTCACCCGGCCCTTTCAAACCCGAACCGGTCATAAATCGGCTCAAAATCCCTGACCACCTGCTCCTGGGTCAACCCATACTGATCCAGGGAATACCTGTGCCCGCTCCGATAGTTTTTTGACTTTTCCGTCTCGCGATCCAGATACCGCTGATATTCTTCAGAAACGGCAAAACCGAACCGATCATAGAGGCGGCGGACAAACTCCCCAGGGTCCTTGACCAGATGGTCATAGGTGTCAATGATCCGGCAGGCTTCCGGCCGCTTGTCCAGCGCTTCCAGGGGGTAGGTGTAAAAATGAGAAAGCAGAGACAGGATTTTTGCCGTCGTCACCATTTGATCCGCGGTGTTAAACTGGTTAAATCCGTAGGACACCCAACTGATGGCCGACGGCAGGGCCTCAACCGGCTGCCGGACCGTGCATATGATTTTAGCGTCCGGAAAGGCCTCGTAGATGGAATTGATCTTACTGCTGGATGCCGGGTTTTTGGATAAAAAATGCTTATCCGGCCCGAAGACATATAAATGCCGCTGCACGCATTTTTTATAAAAATTCATGATTTTTTTCCGGCGGGCCGGGGCCACGTCCGTGTCAAACCGGCTGAACTGGTTCATGTCATCAAACGGAAACATAAAGGTCAAAAACAGGGAAGCAAAAATATGAATGAGAATAATTTCATCTTCTTCCGGTTCAAAATGGCTGATTCGATGCATGGACCGGGAACCGGCGAACGCCTTATCTTCAAGCCGGACCGCCATCCGGTAAAGAGGCGTTCCCATCATCCGGTCCAGACGCCCGATCATCAGAAAAAATTTCTTCTGGAGAATCGACGGGGCGAAAACGATCTCCCACATCTTTAACGAGGAAAACTGACAGTCATTGTCCATCACCCGATGGAGGTAGGTGGTCCCGCTCCGGGGAAACCCGACAATAAATACCGGTTTTTTTATGATGATTTTGCGGTATCCCGGGAAAAAGATCTCATCCAGAAACAGACAGATCCAGGTGGTGATTTCAAGAAACCCATACCAGAGCGGAAAAGACAGGACAAACACCAGCCGCTTGAAGGTAAACCGGGCGCCGGTCGCATGATAACTGAAGATGGACTTAACATACATGCGGACCATGAGTTTAAAATCAAAGACCATATTTCTTTCCTCTCACATGATTTTGAAAACCATGGCATTAAATTTAGGATGTCAAATTTACGGGAAACAAGAATGAGACTTTGGGGAACAATAACAAAAATCCGCATAAGAATCGATTTTTTTCTCCTGCTGAAGCAAAAAACGCCTATTGTCTTGCGTGGGATACGTTGTTTCTGATAATTTTCCTGTCAACGGATATCAAACCAAAAATTGATCGAAAACACGATATGGAAGCCCTGAACTCCCATCACATCATGGTGCTGTTCCTCTCTCTGGGGATTCTCCTGGGTACGGCCAGAATCCTGGGCGAGTTGGCTCAGCGATTTCACCAGCCGTCAGTGCTGGGAGAACTGATCGCCGGAGTTCTGCTGGGGCCGACGGTTCTGGGAAGCCTTGCACCGGGGGTGAGTGAATTCATCTTCCCCCTGCAAGGTCCGAATGCTATTGCCCTGGAAACCATTGCGACGCTGGCGATCGGGTTATTCCTGCTGGTAGCGGGGATGGAGGTTGATCTGTCAACGGTTTGGCGGCAGGGCCGAACCGGTTTCAAAGTCGGATTTTCCAGTATCGTCATCCCATTTTCCATCACATTGGTCGCGGCCTTGGTCGTACCCGAGGCCCTGGGCCGGCATGCGGACGCCGACCCCTTAATATTCGCCTTGTTTCTGGCAATTGCCATGTCGATTTCAGCCCTGCCCATCATCGCTAAAACCCTCATCGACATGGACCTTTACCGCAGTGATCTGGGCATGGTAGTTGTCAGTGCGGCCATTTTTAACGATATTGTCGGCTGGATCATTTTCGCCGTGGTGTTGGGCCTTTTGAGCGACACCGCCGGCAACGGCGCCTCGATCATGATGACTATCGCCATGACCCTCGCTTTTATCGCGGCCATGCTCACCATCGGCCGCCGGCTGATTCATAAGATGCTGCCCTTTGTTCAGGCTTACACCCGGTGGCCGGCCGGTGAGCTGAGTTTTGCTTTGATTCTCGGGCTGCTGGGCGCGGCTCTCACGGAATGGATCGGGATTCATGCCATTCTCGGGGCCTTTATCGCGGGGGTGGCCATCGGTGACTCATCCCACCTGCGCGAGCGCAGCCGGGTGATTATCGGCGATTTTATCTCCTTTATTTTCGCACCGGTTTTTTTCGCGAGCATCGGCCTCAAAGTAAATTTTTTGACCCATTTCGACCTTCCCCTGGTGGCGGCGATACTGATCATTACCTTTATATGCAAACTTGCCGGCGGCGCCATGGGGGCCTGGTGGGGGAAAATGTCGCCCCGGGAAGCCTGGGCGGTGGGCTTCGCCATGGTTTCCGTAGGGGCGATGGGAATCATTGTCGGCATGATCGCCTTAGACGCCGGGATCATCCGTGAGCGGCTGTTTGTCGCCCTGGTCGTTATGGCGATTGTCACGTCAATGCTGAGCGGCCCGATCATGCGCCTGATCCTCCGCCCTGAAAAAAAATTGAGACTACAGGATCTCTTATCTCCGAAGCTCTTCCTGCCAAGACTTACGGCCACCTCCCGTCACGAGGTCATTCATGAAATGACGACGGCGGCCTGCGATGCGGGGGGGCTGGATGCACAAGCCGTGGAAAAAGCCGTCTGGTCGCGGGAAAAAGCCCTAAGCACGGGCATCGGAAAAGGTGTGGCCCTGCCCCATGCCCGAATCGAGGGTTTGAAAGACGCCATAGTGGTGATGGGGGTTTCCGATTCCGGCATCGATTTTGATGCGCCGGACGATAAGCTGGCCCATGTCATTTTTCTTATCCTCACCCCCGAAGATGATCCCAATGCGCAGCTCACCATCGCCGCAGAACTTGGCCGGCTTTTCCGCAGACCGTTAATGCTCGATAATATTTTAAAAACAAAGAGTTATACGGATTTCATGGCTTTATTACGCGCTTCCGCGCCGATGGAATATGAGAAAGGCTAAAGACTGAAGACTGGATGTCGGCTGTTGAATGTTCGACGTTCTTTCACGCCCGGTCCAGGACATCGCGCACCGTGGCGATGATATCACTGATGCGGTAAGGCTTTCCGACGAACCCGGCGGCCCCGAGATCCATGGCTTCCCGGGCATGGCCGCTGGTGGCATAGCCGCTGGCGATGATGACCCGGGCCGAGGGGTTCAGCTTGGTCATCTCGCGCATGCACTGGTAGCCGCCCATGCCCGGCATGCTGATGTCCATGAGCACGAGATCAATCGCATCCATTTGCCGCCGGTAAATTTCCAGGGCGCTTTCACCGTTTTCAGCAAACAGAACCTCATACCCGTAATAGGCGAGCATTTCCCCCGCCGCTTCCCGGACAGTCGGCTCATCATCCACCACCAGAATGGTTTCCGCGCCCCCCATCAATTGATTTTCCCGCGGGTGAGCGTCGGCCGACGCAGCCGGTTTTTCATCCACCGCCGG
>PCSG01000216.1:7350-8358 GCA_002772195.1 Desulfobacterales bacterium CG23_combo_of_CG06-09_8_20_14_all_51_8
ATTCCATGCACCGAAGCCAGCCCCAGGCCCGTTCCCTTGCCCACCGCCTTGGTGGTGAAAAACGGATCAAACATATGGGCCACGGTCGTCGCATCCATTCCCGCGCCGGTATCAGTGATCATCATCAGAACATAATTACCCGGAGTCGCATACAAATGATCCTTGCAGAATTTCTGGTCCAGGACCATATTGCGGGTTTCAATGGCCAGCCGCCCGCCATCCGGCATGGCGTCCACGGCGTTGCTTCCCAGATTCAGCAGAATCTGCTCGATATGCATGGGGTCCGCCTTGACAGCCCACACTCCCGCATCCAGATTCAGGTCAATGGCGATCATTTTCGGGACCGTCTGCCGCAGCAGTTCCTCCACCTGCCGGATCTCATGGTTTAAGGAAAGCGGTCGGGGGCTGCCTTCCTTTTTGCGGCTGAAGGTCAGGAGCTGCTGAACCAGCCGGCTCGCGCGCTCCCCCGACTGCTGGATCTGAATCAGTTTTTTGGTGTCCGGATGGTCCGGGGGTTTGTTCAGAAGCAAGAGCTGGGTATAGCCGCTGATGGCCTGAAGAATATTGTTGAAATCATGGGCGATGCCCCCGGCAAGGGTCCCAACGGCCTCCATTTTCAAGGCATGCCGCAACTGGGCCTCGAGTTTGCGTCGATGTTCCTCGGCTGCCATGCGCTCATTGATGTCCCGGATAATGCCCCGGAATCCTACGGCCTGTCCGGATGAATCCTGAATCAGAGACACGGAAATTTCCACATGACGGGTAAGGCCGTCTTTCTGAAAAATCATAAGCGTGACGGCCCTGGCAGGTGTCCGGGTTTCAAACACCTTCCGGAACGTCGAAAACAATTTGGCTGCGTTGTCTGCATCCGTGTACTGGCGATAATTCACGCTCATGATCTCTTCTCTGGAATACCCGGAAATGCGGCAGAGCATGTCGTTGTAAAATGTGAAACTGCCCTTCAGATCTACTTCATAATAGCCGTCCTCGATGCTTTCCAGAATGGTG
>PCSG01000242.1:0-677 GCA_002772195.1 Desulfobacterales bacterium CG23_combo_of_CG06-09_8_20_14_all_51_8
CCGCCCATGCGCTGTCCTTTGCCGCCGGCCACAATGACTGCGGAAATCACCGTCTGATCCTTTTTTGATACGGATGCACGGATCTGAAGACCCCTCTAACGCAGATACTGAAGACTTTTGGGCAACGGGATGCCTTTGCCCATGCGGTCTTCCCCATAATTGACACCAGCCAGGGTTTCAATGTCCTTTAATGCCCGGACATCCCCCCGGAATTCCACCTGCTCAATTTTTTCTTTCTGAATTTTGCCGCCGGCCCACTGAATATCCAGCACGCTGCTGGCGTCAAATTCATCGCCGCCGGCGACCATGGTGACTTCTCCGCCATAATTCTGGACGATTTTGGCCACCATAAGGCTGGGCCGGCAATGAAAGCCAAGATCCTTGGGAATATCCACGACAATGGAAGATCGTTCGACATTGCTCCGCAGAATTTCCTGGGCCACTTCCTTGCCATAGGCAAAAAAATGATTCACATAATACAGGCCGTAATTAATGGTGCAGTCCAAGAGGACATTCGGGTCCACCAGAGTCGACAGCTTTTCCCGGGCCTTGGTGTAAATATATTTGTAGCCGATGTCGATCAGATGCCGTTCATATAAATGCAGGAGCCGCCCCATGACCTGAAGCAAATGGTAACTGACTGAAAAATAGGAACGAAACTGCTTGAGATGGCGGTT
>PCSG01000242.1:708-2804 GCA_002772195.1 Desulfobacterales bacterium CG23_combo_of_CG06-09_8_20_14_all_51_8
CACTTCATTGACGCGATGGGGCACCAGGGTCTTAAGCCCTTCCTGATCATAGACATCCACAAATTCCAAAGTGGCAAAATCATTGGCAATGGAGATAAATTCATTGGCCACCCGCACGACATGCCGGCTGTACTGGTCTTTTTGCTCATCTTCAAAATCATGTTCCAGCATTTCACCGGTGGTGATGCCTGGAAAATGATGGGCTTTATATCCTTTTCTCGGAAATTCGATATTCAGCCGCCGGGCTTCGTCAACGATGGCCGGCGCCAGCTTCAAAAGGGAATCGGTCATGAACTGAAGGGCCGCCCCCCCATTCTCGGAAAAGCTTTGCCTGTCATGAATATCATAGAATATTAAACGGTTGGCGATATGTTTCTGGGCATAACCCGCCAGGCTGATATGCCGGACGGCGGCCGCCAGCTCACGATAAAAAAACCAGTTGGAGTTGTTTTTCGCGCCATGAAAATCCAGAACATCCTCAAGCAGATGAGAAGAAGTAATGAGTTTTGAATACAGGCTTTTGGTAAAAATGGTGTCCGACGTATCCTGGCTGACGATATACAGAAAGCATTTCAGGTAATCATAGGAATAAAACCGGACCTTTTCGGCAAAAGAAATATCGCAGGCTTTTATTTTCTGAACTTCACCATCCATGGTGCGCCGCCCTACATCATATCTTTTTGTGTTTCCGTAACCGCACGGTCGATCTCAGCGGTCAGGCCGGAGGGCAGTCCTTCAATATCCACATTTAAAAACCCCCGGACAATGGTGGACACGGCTTCATCCTCATCGAGTCCCCGGGCCATGAGATATTCGATTTCCCGCTGATCGATTTTGCCAACGGCTGCTTCATGGGACATTTCCACGCCGGGGACATACCCTTTGAGTTCGGGAATGGCGTGCATGAGGCCGTCTCTTAGAATCAAGCCTTTGCATTCCAGATGCCCCTTGCAGCCGGCGACCTTGCCGATCATCTCCCCCCGGGCGATAATGGTGCCGCCCATGGTAATGGCCCGGGAAATGATTTCCGCCCGGGTGTCCGGATAATTTAAATAAACCGTGGCGCCCACGTCCAGATGGCAGCCGGCAGACGCCACCAGAATGCTGTTGAATCGGGCCACGGCTCCCTTGCCGTCTAAAATCGTGACCGGCGACATCTGAAGCGACCCTACAGGATGCAGGGAAATATAATTGGATACGATCACGCCCCCTTCTTCCACATGAATTGCGGTTCTGGGCCGCACATTGATCTGTTCGCCCCATTCATGAATCATCGTGAAATGCAGGGTTGCGTTTTTTTTGACATAAATTTCAGACACCCCCACATGCAGGCCCGTGATCAGATGGCGGGAGGTGGAACAGCCGGTGATGATATGCATCTCGGAATCTTCCTCGGCAATGATCACGTTGTGCACATTCTGGGCGAACCCTTCCTTGGCGATGTATAAACATGCCTGAACCGGTTGGAGGATTTTTGCCCCCGGCAGGGACCTTATGAAATAGCCTTCGTGGGGTTTTGTCTTGGCGGCCTGAGTGAACTGGTCCTTGGATGGTGAAATATGTTTCCAGAGGTACGGGGCCAGCCAGCCATGCGTTTTGATCGCGGCCGAGATCCCCATGACTTCCACGCCTTCCTGCCGGGCTTTGGAATGAATCACGGAACAGTCTTTCTGGATAAAGGTCCCGGCCCGACCTTGTTCCGCGATATCGACCCCTACACTCAGCCACCGGGTGGAATCCTCTGTGTCAATGGCGCCAAGATCTTCAACATATTCATGCTGCTCGGCTTCAGACTGGTATTTGTCAAGATCAACATCCGCCGGTGTCTTGTCATTTAAATGGCGCATCGGACACACTCCTCATACCCGTATTCTCTGATCCATTTCAGTATTTCCCGTGCGTTTCGGGAACAGCACAGGTGACCGTTGTAAAGAACCTGACCTTTATCGGCGGTAATATAATCCAAAATATGACCGGTATGGGTGATGACCAGCGCTGATTTGGTGCGCTTTTTCGAATGCAGACCGGGCGGGGCGCCTATAGGGAACTTCACTCCCCGTTCCAGCAGCGCATTGGCCACTTCTCCCAGAAGCACG
>PCSG01000242.1:2839-6480 GCA_002772195.1 Desulfobacterales bacterium CG23_combo_of_CG06-09_8_20_14_all_51_8
CAGAAGCACCAGGTCCGGGTCCTGGGCCAGGAGTTGGAGCATTTCGGACCGTTTGATTTCCCCGCCGGAAAAATTCCGGTTCACATCCCGGTCGAGAAAATCCCGAAAATTTAATTGATCTGCCAGGGCGTTCACATCCACGGCTTTGTTTCTGGCGCACAGGGCCACCATGTCCCCTGTTTTCAATCCGTTGATGGTGGGCGGCCGCTGAAAGGAAACGCCGATTCCTAAGCGGGCCCGCTCATGGATGGGCAGACGGGTGATATCTTCCCCCTTGAACTTGATTTTTCCATGGGTGACTTTATATCCGGAAAACCCGATCAGGGTCATCATTAATGATGTTTTGCCGGACCCGTTCGGACCAAACAGAATATGAGTTTCTCCCTGGGGAATTTCCATATTGATCCGGTTCAATATGGATTTTCCGCCGACTTCCACGGTAAGTTCTTCGATTGTCAGCATAATAGGACTTCCATTCGATGAATTAAATCGTCAGTGACGATCCTGATAAAAAAAAGCGGTCAGTGCGGTCAATAAGCCGAATCCTGTTCCCGGCCTCAGTTACCTGGGACCGGGCAATGATCATTCATCTTCGGATGACGGTTGCCCATCACCTCTTGCGACCTACCCGGGAGCTTGGACGGGCCGCCCTCAAGCACTCCCCTATTTGGTCTTGCACCGGGTGGGGTTTACCAAGCTTTTCCGGTCACCCGGAAAACTGGTGCGCTCTTACCGCACCGTTTCACCCTTACCCGACATGGGAAACCGCGGAATGCCGCTTCCCCCTGCCGGGCGGTCTGCTCTCTGTTGCACTTTCCTTCGCGTTGCCGCGACTCCACGTTATGGAGCACCCTGCCCTGTGGTGTTCGGACTTTCCTCCGGACGCGCCGGCGATCATTTTTACCGCGCCGACCGCTTTTATCTATCTGCATTAAATACTATTGTACGACATAAAGCATGCGATGGCAATGGGGACAGGTTCGTAATTCATTTTCCCGATGCAGCTCATTGTACATCTGCGGGGGGATGTTCATATGGCAACCCATGCAGATACAGTTTTTCACCTGAACAACGGCGATCCCCCTGGCATTGGCCTTGATGTTCTGATAAAGACGCATGATTTTGTCATCAATTTTTTCGCAAAGGGAGTCCCGCTGGACCAGCAATTCATTTAATGCCTGACGTTGCTGATCCGCTTCCGTCATAAAAATGACTTTTTGTTGCTTCACTTCCGTTTCCTCGGCCAGATAGGCCGCCTGTTTTTCCGTTACGGCATTTTCCGCCGCGTCGATTTTTTCCAAACAGGCAATGGTTTCATCCTCGATGCGGGAACTGATTTTCTTGATTTCTTCAACTTCCTTTAAGATGACCTGATATTCCTTGTTGGTTTTCACGGCCCGCAACTGCTCTTCGCGTTTTTTGACACGGGCCTGGTTGGTTTGAATTTCTGCGTCACAGGAACGATACGCTTTTTTGAGTTCCGCCAGCGTCTCCTTTTCGCGGGTAATGGCGTCTTCAAATTCCTTCAGGCCGGCTTCCAGCGCTGCGATTTTTGCCGGCAATCCGTCCAGTACGACCTCAATTTTTAGCGCCGCGGCTTCCTTTTCCTGAAGCGCAATGAGCAATTCTATCTGTTCTCTTGTGATTTTATCCATACGTTTATCCCCAAAAATCCATTTGAAACAAAATTATCCGCCTTTCCGCTCCACCCTGTCACAGGTAATAAAAAGGATCGGATTCCATGTGAAGCGCTTCCACGCTGACATCCAGCCCTTCACGCCGGATCAGGGCGGTCAGCCGGTCGGTGATCAGGGCGATCATTATTTCTTCAGAGGCAAAATGGCCCACATCGATCAGCGCCCGACCATTCATCCGGGCATCCTGGGCATCATGATATTTCAAGTCGCCGCTGATAAACACATCCGCGTCTGAGGCTAAAAACGATTTCACCAGACCGGATCCGCTGCCCGTGCAGACGGCGATTTTGTTAACCTGCATATCCGGCGGTCCCGACACTTTCAAAACGGAAAGATGAAAAATTGATTTGAGATGCGCCGACAATGCTTTTAACTCCATAGGCCTTTTCAGCTCCCCGACCCGGCCGATACCGTGATTAATTTCCACCGGATGCAGGGGATAAACATCACAGGCCATGGTCTCATAGGGGTGACAGGCGCGGACGTGATTTAACACCCCGGGAATCTGATGTTTTTGAAGCCGGGTTTCAATGCGGCATTCCGCCACTGATTCCAGCACCCCCGGGGCGCCGATATGGGGCCTTGCATCCGGGCCGGGTTGAAAAGTGCCGATGCCTAAGCTCCGGAAGGTGCAGCTAGAATAGTTTCCGATACTACCCGCTCCGGCCTCAATCAGTCCGTTTAAAACGGTTTCACAGGCATCTTCCGGGGCATGGACCACCAGCTTAACGAGGTCCAGGTCCGGCGCTCCCGAAAGAAACGTCAATTTCAAAAGCCCGATTTTTTCAGCAAAAAAATCGTTTAATCCGCCGGAAACACTGTCAAGATTCGTATGAGCCGAAAACACCGCCACCTGATGGGTGATGGATAAATGGATGAGTTTTCCCAGCGGCGAATCCAGCGCCAGATTTTTCAGGGGCTTGAAAATGAGGGGATGATGGGTGATGAGCAGATCGGCGTTCGTTTGGCAGGCGGCTTGAATCACTTCAGGGCTCGGGTCCAGGGCCACCAGAATATGGTTGACCGGCCAGTTACGATCCCCGCACTGAAGCCCGGAATTGTCCCAGTCTTCGGCCAAGCCCCCGGGAGCAATTTCTTCCATCAGATTGATGATATCGTACACCATTGTCATGCGCAGGGGCCCCTTTTGATCAAAAAAGCACAAAAAAGGCGTGAAGTTGCGCCTCCACGCCTGCAATAAAGATTTCGATTATATTTTTTTTCGTTATAAAAATCATCGGATCTGTATGGGCCCACCTGGGTTCGAACCAGGGACCGACCGGTTATGAGCCGGTGGCTCTTCCAGCTGAGCTATGGGCCCGCATTGAAGTTTTTGATAAGTTTTGGTTTTTATCTTTTTGTCCAATACGTTGTCAAGGGCAATATTCATCCGTTTATCCGTGACCCGCTTTTACCCTCTAAGAATCAATGAAATGTTTCAGCTTGCGGCTCCGGGTGGGGTGCCGCAGTTTTCTTAAGGCCTTGGCCTCAATCTGACGGATCCGCTCCCGGGTGACGGCAAAATCACTGCCCACTTCCTCCAGGGTATGGTCCGCTTTTTCACCGATCCCAAACCGCATGCGCAGGACTTTTTCCTCCCGGGGCGTCAGGGTGGCCAGAACCTTTCGGGTCTGTTCGGACAAATTCAGGCTGATAGCGGCTTCCGACGGCAGCATAAAGGTCTTGTCTTCAATGAAATCCCCCAGATGGCTGTCGTCTTCCTCACCGATGGGTGTTTCCAGGGAAATGGGTTCCCGGGCGATTTTCAGGACTTTTCGGACCTTGTCCAAAGGCACTTCCATTTTATCCGCGATTTCATCAGGGGTGGGTTCCCTGCCCAGCTCCTGAACCAGATAGCGCGACGTACGGATGAGCTTGTTGATGGTTTCGATCATGTGCACAGGGATGCGGATGGTTCTGGCCTGGTCCGCGATGGCCCGGGTG
>PCSG01000242.1:6618-7729 GCA_002772195.1 Desulfobacterales bacterium CG23_combo_of_CG06-09_8_20_14_all_51_8
TTCTTGGCAATGCTCACCACCAGGCGCAGATTGGCTTCCACCAGTTCCCGCTTGGCCTTTTGGGCCTGGTACTCCCCTCTTTCCGCCTTTACCAGGGTGGTCAGCAGGCGGCTGGCCGGCATTCCCACTACGGTCTCGATCCGGCGTAGCTGCCGCCGGCACTGGGACCAGACCTCCTCCAACTCCGCCAGTCGCTCGGGAGTCAGGGACAGAGGCAAAGCCGGGTTCGGTCCACCGTTTTTCAGCTCCCGGCGCAGCTGGCGGTACCGGGTGGCCGACAGGCCCGCAACCCCGAGACTTTTTTTAAGCCTTTGCTGACAATCCCGGACGATATAGCCAAAGTGGCTCAGCCGGTCGAGAATGTCTTCCAGGTAATGGCGCTCCATCCGGAGACTTTTGAAATGCTCCCCCATCCGCTGGCGGTGGCCGGCAATCTTCTGTTCCAGTTGGAGGCGGGCTTCATCTTTGCGGGGCAGGGCCGCGACTTCTTTCATCATCTGCCGGATTTTTTCTTCCTGGGAACGAACTTTTTGGATCAATTTCAGGACCCGGGACTTATGGGTGGGTTGGTCCACGGCAGGATCATCTTCACCGAAATCATCCAGGGTGTCCTGCGGTGACAGCTTTTCCTCTTCCAGCCGGTTCACCAGCCCCATGATCTCTTTTAAAGTAAGGGGCATCTCCAGCAGGGTGCAGAGCACCTCTCTTTCCCCCTCTTCAATGCGCTTGGCGATCTCCACTTCCCCTTCCCGGGTGAGCAGGGAGACGGTCCCCATTTCCTTGAGGTAGAGGCGCACCGGATCATCAAATTTAGCGGCGCTATCCGCTTCCAGGCTCAAATCGCCTTCGCCGGCGTTTATGCCCGGTGGCGAGGGCAGGGCCATGCTGGAGGCCTCGGGAGGGGGTATTTCCAGGTCGTCGAAGATCATGATTTCCTTCATCTGCGCGTTAAAGAGGCTCTCGGGAGAAAGGGAGTCGTGCAGGTCATCCACGGTGATCAAGTGTTCATCATCCCCCATAGGCATGATACCCTGAAAGCCGTCCATTCCCATTCCCTTCTTCATCCATTCTCTCCTTTTGCTATAAAGCCGATAGATCTTTCAGTTGCTGA
>PCSG01000242.1:7741-8384 GCA_002772195.1 Desulfobacterales bacterium CG23_combo_of_CG06-09_8_20_14_all_51_8
CACTGAACCTGCAAGGGCACTTCTTCGTCATCGGAAGCGTTTTTCAGCCTTGCTTTCAGCCGAGCCCGGGCCTTCTTCAGGTGCTTTACCTTAAGATCCCGGCGCCAGTCGGCGGCCAGGAAGTCTCCGGCCGGACCGTCGGATTCGTCCTCCTCTAAGGTCAGGGCACAGATGTGCTGCCGTTGGGTTTCTCCTGCCGCCTGCTGTACCAGGAGGCCATGATCCATTCTGCCGTATTCCCGATAGCTAGTGATGATTAGTTCTAAAAGCCCTTTTAACTCAGGATTCTTAAACTCCTCGGTCCACTCTTCCAACTCCTCCGGGCTCACGGCTTCCGAGTGGGCCAGGACCCAGCGCAGCAGCTTTTTCTCCTGGTCGACGATAATGCTCCGAGTCGGGTCCAGCCGGGCGGCCGAGATGGGGGCCAGGGAGGTGAGGCTCTTACGCAGCGCCGCCGCATCCACCCCCAGCCGCTCGCTGGTGGCCCTGAGCCACAGGTCCTGCTCCACCGGGTCGGACATAACCTGAACATAGGGGCGCAGTTCCGAAAGGACGGCCACCCGGCCTTCGATATCCAGGCCGTGGGTGGCGATGAGGTCTTCTAAAAGGTAGCTGAACCAGGGCTGGGCTGTGTCCCAGGCCG
>PCSG01000242.1:8468-8610 GCA_002772195.1 Desulfobacterales bacterium CG23_combo_of_CG06-09_8_20_14_all_51_8
TTTCCTGGGCGAACAGCGGGAAGGCCCGCTTCATGGCCTTGGCCCCGGCCGCGTCGCCGTCATAGACCAGGACCACCTTATCCGCCACGGCCTTGAGCAGCCGCACCTGCTCCCGGGTCAGGGCCGTGCCCAGGGTGGCCAG
>PCSG01000242.1:8750-9001 GCA_002772195.1 Desulfobacterales bacterium CG23_combo_of_CG06-09_8_20_14_all_51_8
TCCGGCCCTTTTCCAGATGGCGCATGGCCCGGCGGCGGATATAGGGCTCCGCCACCTCGTTCATGGTGATGGCGCTCATGACCCGAGTGGGCGCCCCGACTTTCTCCAGGGCGTCCTGGAGGGCCAGGGCGTTGACCACGGTGGCCAGCATCCCCATGTTGTCGGCCACGGCCCGGTCAATTCCCTGGGCGCTGGCTTCCAGGCCCCGGAAGATGTTGCCGCCGCCCACCACGATGCCGATTTCCACCTTC
>PCSG01000180.1 GCA_002772195.1 Desulfobacterales bacterium CG23_combo_of_CG06-09_8_20_14_all_51_8
CGGGTTTATCGCGTTCATCCTCCCGAAATAGTGCTGCCTGAATTGCCTCAAACCAGGGGAGGAAAAACCGTGTCCGACCGAGGATCGAATGATTTGCCCCATGATTGGGCCGGTGCGCATGGCAGAGAAACACTTTATGATTCTGAAGGCAAGCAGGTTATGGCGCCGGCGCCCCTGCTTCCGCCTGCCATAACACCGCCGGTATCAGAAATATTAACAGAAGAAATACCGGTTGTTTCGAAGGACCCGACTGAAATGGATTTAGCGACAAACAATATATTGGAACATTTCGCGGCTCAAAACGCTATGGTGTCGAAGACCCATCAGGAATTCCTCACCCGACAGGCGGCCGTCCACAAAACCTTTCTGGATCATCGCCAAAATGTGCTGACCATAATGGGCAGTCTCACCGGTCAGGGAATTTCTTCTTCTGCCAACGAGAAAGCAACGCAAGCCGTGGATACGGTTCCTGTTAGAAAAGCCTTTGCCAATAACTCACATATAAAACCGGTTGACCAGAAGGCGTCTTCTCAAACTTCCGGCCATCGCTCGGCTCCGATGGGTCCTGTTACAATGGTCGCGCCAGTCACAAAGAAGGCTTCTCCTGTGCCATCCAGCCAACACCATGAACCTGATGCTCCGGTTGGTCCTGTTAAAGATCAGTTTGCCAACGCCGCCTATATCGAACCGACCGGCCCCAAATTCTCCAAGGAACAGCTCGAAATTTTAGCGTCAGGCAAAATATCGGATGTGTTCGGCGAAATGTTTAAAATACAGGATGACTTTTCCCGGCAGGTGCGCCTTCCCGAATATCCGCTCCTCCTCGCCGACCGAATAACCGGACTGAAAGCAGAACCCGGCTCCATGGGTAAAGGGATTATCTGGACCGAAACGGATGTAAAAGCTGATGCCTGGTACATCAACGACATTTACATGCCAGCAGGTGTCACCGTGGAATCCGGCCAATGCGATTTGACCCTTGTCTCTTACCTTGGCGCGGATTTTAAAAATAAAGGCAAAAGAGTTTACCGACTGCTCGGATGCGACCTCATCTACTATGGGGAGCCGCCGCGGGTGGGGGACACGCTGTGCTATCAGATTCACGTGGACGGTCACGCCAATATCGGTGAAACGCGCATCTTTTTCTTCCGCTACGACTGCTGAATCAATGGCGCGCTTCGTCTGTCTGTCCGAAACGCCCAGGCGGGTTTTTTCTCTGATGAGGAATTGGCGGCATCCGGCGGCATTCTGTGGAACCCCGATACCGGCGAGCACAAGCCTGATGGCGAGGCGATCGTTGATCCGGCCGTGGCAGAATGCACCCGAAAGGAATTCTCCGTCGATATGGTAAAAGCCTTCTCCGAAGGCCGCGTCTTTGAGTGCTTTGGTCCTGGTTTCGAGTTGGCTCAGACCCACTCCAAGACACCCAAAATTCAATCCGGAATGATGCTGCTCCTTGACCGAATCACCCGATTCGAGCCAACCGGCGGGCCTTGGGGCCGCGGTTACCTCAGGGTTGAGAACGAGATTCCTTCTGATGCATGGTATTTGACCTGTCATTTTAAAAACGACCCCTGCATGCCCGGCACCCTCATGAGCGACGCCTGCCTGCAGGCCCTTGCCTTCTATATGACCGCCATGGGGCATACCCTAAAAAGAGACGGCTGGCGCTTTGATCCGGTACCTGATGAAATTTATCATATCAAATGCCGGGGACAGGTCACCCCCAAAAGCCAAAACCTTATTTATGAGGTTTTTGTCGAAGAGATCATTGACGGGCCATGCCCCACTATCTATGCTGATATCTTAGGCACTTGCGATGGGCTCAAAATTCTTCACATCCGCCGGATGGGTTTGCGTCTGGTGCCGGATTATCCCCTGGATTGCTGGCCCCACTTACTTCTATGCCATGTTGAGAAAAAACCGGCTGCCAGAATCGGCGATATGGAATTCGGATATAAATCCCTGCTGGCCTGCGCGTTCGGCAAACCATCCGATGCCTTTGGGGAACTGGGGAAACCGTTTGACGGTCCCCGGCATATCGCCCGCCTTCCCGGCCCTCCCTATCATTTCATGTCACGGGTTACGTCTATCCTTGCAACGATGGGCGGCATGAAAACGGATGAGACCATCGAAGTCGATTACGATATCCCCGAAAACGCATGGTATTTTGATGAAAATGGAAACCGGTCCATGCCTTTTTGCGTGCTGATGGAGGTGGCGCTGCAGCCGTGCGGATGGCTGGCCGTGTTTGAGGGCGGACCCGCCACATCCGAAAAACCGCTTTATTTTCGCAATATGGATGGCACAGGCACCCTGACAACTGAAATATTTCCGGATGCCGGAACCATTCGCACCCGCACCACCGTCACGAAAATTATCAATTTTTCAGGTATTATTCTCATCAATTTTGATGTTGAATGTTTTATAAAAGACACTTCCATTTATAAAATGGAGACGGGATTTGGTTTTTTCCACAAAGAGGCTCTTGACCACCAGGTAGGCCTTCCGGCAACCGATGAGGACCGGAAATGGCTTGATGAACCCTGCGATTTTCTCGTTGATCTGACCCGCAGGCCGGCAAAATATTGCGAAGGCTACCCTCGGCTTCCAAAACCCATGCTGCTGATGGTGGACCGGGTGACCGGATTCTGGCCTGGAGGCGGCCAAAAAGGACTCGGCCGCCTCCGGTCTGAGAAATTGGTGGATATGGGTGAATGGTTTTTTAAAGCCCATTTCTTTCATGATCCGGTGCAACCCGGCTCCCTCGGCGTGGAAGCAATGATTCAGACCCTTCAATTTTACATGATCCATCAAAACATGCAGAACGGGATAAAAAATGCCTGTTTTGAGCCCATCGCCCTGGACCATCCGCTAACCTGGAAATACAGAGGCCAGGTGAGTCCTTCCGTTAAAAGAATATCCATAGAGATGGAGATCACGGACTCGGGTCGTGATAAAAAAGGTTCTTTTGCTGTTGCCGAAGCATGGTTATGGGCCGATCATTTAAGAATCTTCCATGTCAAGAATTTGTGCATTTATATTGTGCCGGAAAGCCCTGGCAAGGATGCACGACAGGAAAAAATTAATGATGAAGGAGATAGCGCCAATCTGGATGTCCCTCATGATTCAAAAATAGAAAATTCAATCAAAAACAGTGTCTTAAAATATATTGCGGATACCGCCCCCTTCATCAATGTTGATCCCTCTTTCATCCACCTTTCCGCGGACCCAAAAACCGCTTCTTGTGATTTCATGCCCCTTTCCCATTTTCCAATCATCATCGAAGAAAGACAAGGCAAGGCATCTTTCATTCATGTGGGAGAACCAGCGCTTCTTTTTGACAAAATTTTTGAATATGGACGGAACTTGTTTCATCTCGGGCCCTGGTTATTCGAGAACATCACCCGCTCCCTTTGCGCGCGTTTCATAAGATATGTCATCCTTGAGGACCCCGCAGCCTTTGAAAAGGTCCGTAACCGCAGTCTCCTTTACCTCGGCAACCACCAGATTCAGGTGGAATCCATGCTTTTCCCTTTGCTGGCTCAGGTATTGACCCAGCGCCGCATCGTCACCATTGCCGATGCCGCGCACAAAACCGGCTGGATCGGCGCCCTAAACGATATTGTTTACTCCCATCCGGGAATTCATTATCCCAAAAACATTGTCTACTTTGATCAAAACGACAGAAAATCCCTGTTTAATATCATTGATAAATTCAAGGAGCAGATTAAAAAAGAAGGGATATCCGTATTTCTCCACACGGAAGGCCGGTTGGGCCTGACTTGTAAAAACCCCGTAAAGGTATTAAGCTCTGTTTTTATAGACATGGCGCTGGAATCCGATCTTCCCATTGTGCCGGTCCGGTTTACCGGCGGACTTCCGGTTGAAAAACTCGAAAAGACGCTGGACTTTCCCGTGGGTTATGGAAAACAGGATTATTATATCGGCACGCCGATTTTGCCTGAAACACTCAAAAAATTAAATTATGCGGACCGCCGAAAGCTCGTCATCAATGCCATTAATCATCTTGGAGGGGCCAATGCGCAGGAAACCCCGGGCAAACCGGCCCCGGATTTCATAAATGCTGTCGCCTCATATAGAAAGCAGACCGGCGCGTCCGAGGTCAAGGCCGTGCTATTTAAAGCCCTTGATATGTTGACCGAAATTCCGGAAAAAGAGGCCCACGAAATGTTGCTGAGACGCGGCCATGGCGAGAAAATCCAATTTCAGGATAATGACAAGGGCCGCTGGATGAAACGATTGACCGACTGGTTGTTTGAACCGCATGAGAGATAAAGTCATGATCCAAAGTCATTCGGAAACAATTGCAGGAGTTTTATTCAAGACGCTAAAGCACCTTTAATCGAATTGTCAAGGGATCTCCAATGACCAACGCGCCAAAGGACAAAAAAAAATCACCGTCAGCAATATAACGCATCATCCTTTAGAAGACCGGGATATCAACGAGCAGTTGCTGATAAAGGACAGGGCCATTGCCTCTTCCCTGCAGGGCATCGGCATCGGCGATCTGGAAGGCAACATTATATACGTCAACGATGCGGCTTTACGAATGTGGGGGGCCAGTTCGCCGGATGAAGTCCTCGGTCGTTCCTCCCTGGAACTGGCCGAATCTCCTGAAGAAGCGCTCAGAATCATGAGTGAAGTCCTGGAAAAAGGCAGCTGGGAGGGGGAAATTTCGGGAAAACGTAAAGACGGATCCCCCATCACCGTCTATCTTTCCGCCAACATTGTTTACAATGAAAAAGGCGAGCCCATCTGCACCATGGACTCCTTTATTGATATTACCGACCGGAAAAAAATGGAGGAAGAACTCCGCATCAAGGACTTTGCTATCTCCTCTTCCATACAGGGAATCGGCATCGGTGATCTGGAAGGCAATATCACTTATGTCAACAACGCGGCCCTGCGCATGTGGGGGGCATCTGATCCGTCGGAGGTTTTGGGCCGATCTTCCCTGGAGCTCGCCAAAGACAAAGAACAAGCCGTAAAAATCATGCTTGAAGTCCTGGAAAAAGGAAGCTGGGAAGGCGAAATCGAAGGGTTCCGAAAAGACGGCACACCGGCCACCATCCATATGGCCGCGAACATCGTCTACAATGAAAAAGGCGAGCCCGTCTGCACCATGGACTCCTTTATTGACATTACCGACCGGAAAAAAATGGAGGAAGAACTCCGCATCAAGGACTTTGCTGTTTCCTCTTCCATTCAGGGTATTGTCATTGGAGACCTCATGGGGAATATCACCTATGTCAATCGTTCTTTCCTCGAAATGTGGGGCGATACTGACACCTCTGAAATCATTGGAAAACCAGCTATTAGTTTTGCAAAAGATCAGCGCCAGGCAGAAAAAGCATTTGAAATGATTTTAAATGAGGGAAGCTGGAATGATGAAATTGACGTGGTCGTTAAAGACGGTTCCCTCCTTACGGTGCTTGTCTCTGGAAACATGGTAACAGACGCCGATAATAATCCAATCTGCATGATGGCTTCTTTCGTAGATATCACGGACCGGAAACGAGCCGAAAAAGAACTGGAAAGAGTCAATGAAGAACTGGAAACACGCGTTGCCGAGCGCACCCAGGAACTGGTGGTGGCCAACCAGCGCATGCTCCGCGAAATTGAAGAGCGCAAACAGATCGAAGCTTCATTGCGCCAGAAAGAAGAAGAACTCAGGCAGCAGACGATCAATCTTCAGGAAACCAACACGGCCTTGAAGATTTTGCTCAAACAGCGGGAACAGGATAAGGAAGATATGGAAGACAAAGTCCTGTCGAACGTAAAAGAACTGATAGAGCCCTATATTGAAAAATTAAAATCCACCCGCCTTGACAAAAATCAGGATACTTATCTGGAAATACTTCAATCAAATATCCGTGCGATCATATCACCGTATCTGAAAAAACTTTCCACCCAGTTTCAAAGCTTTACCCCCATGCAAATCCAGGTGGCCGATCTGGTTAAAGCCGGCAAAACAACAAAAGAAATATCGGAAGTTCTCAACCTGTCGGACCGGGCCATTGAATTTCACCGAAACAGCATCCGTCATAAGCTCGGATTGAAAAACAAAAAAATCAATCTCCAGACCTATCTGTTATCCTTGTCCGACTGATTATAAGGGCATGGAAACACCAACCCGCCAAAAACGGTTTGACATAAAACCGCGCGAAAGGTAAACATATCCTGTCCGGCAATGACCGGATCATGACAGTATTTATTCTCAGCTTCCAAGATATTGACCAACAGCACCCTTATGCAAACCCATGCGTTCGTGAAACCGAAAATCCGCGAGCTGGCCTTCAGATGGCGCGACTACCAGTCAACGTTAAAAAAAAAGGACGCCCTGCGGCGGATCCCCTTTTATGCGGCAGGATTTGTCACTTTCATCCTGCTCGGCTATGGCCTCGTTGCCCTGTTGATGTCGCCAACCTCTCCGGCCGGCCATGACCTTGCCATGCAGACACCTGGAGAAGGTGCGGAGCCAGGGCTAAAAACAGGGCTAAAAACAATGATAGATGAAGCAATTGACAAGCCCGCCCTGCGAAAAATTTTCAATCAGCTTCCCTTTGCCACCGCCTGCGAAAAAACCTTCACGGTCACCGCCGGCAACACGTCATATATGGTCCAATCCAGCATTGATCCCCGACTTCAAGAATTTATTATCGATCATATTGACCGAAAAAATTCAAAACACTTCGGGTTTGTCGCCATGGAGCCGGACACCGGCCGCATTGTTTCCATGGTCAGCTACGACAGAAACAACCCGGATGCCAATATCTGCATCACGCCGGAGTTTCCGGCAGCCAGCCTTTTTAAAATCATCACCGCGGCAGCGGCCATTGAAAAATGCGGTTTTAACTGTCATACGCCGGTGACATTCAACGACAATAAATACACTCTGTATAAGGCCCAGCTCAAAGACCGCGTCAACAAATACACTCACCAGATCAGCTTCGAAGAATTATTTGCGGATTCGGTCAACCCGGTTTTCGGTAAAATCGGACAAAACCGCCTGGGCAAATCCATTCTGGAATCCTATGCCACGGCCTTCGGGTTTAATACCCGGTTTGATTTTGCAATTCCCCTCAGCCCCAGCACGATCACCATAAAGGATGACGCCTATAATTGGGCGGAAATCGCCAGCGGGTTCAACCGGCACACATTGATCTCCCCCTTGCACGGCGCCCTGGTGATAGCCGGCATTCTCAACAACGGCAAACTGATGGAACCGACCCTCATTGATGCCATCCGCAAGGACGACCAGGTCATTTATCACCGCAACGCCCAAGAAGTATCGAATATCATCGATCCGGCCACGGCCGACACCTTAAAAAAACTCATGAATGCGACAATCATCTCCGGTACGGCATCCAAATCCTTTGCCAGATCAAATAAAGACAAGGTTTTATCCCGCCTGAACATCGGGGGGAAAACCGGATCCATCAACAACAACGCCGAGCATTTGAAATATGACTGGTTTGCCGGATTCGCCGAAGAAAAAAACGGGGAAAACAAACTCGTCGTTACAGTCCTGGTGGTTCACCAGGACTTCATCGGCATCCGGGCCGCCAGTTATTCACGAATGGCGATAAAGGAATACTTTGAAAACGATTATGCAAGCCTCGATGAAGGCCCCTCATCCAAGTCAGCCGCTTTATAAACGGCTCTCCGGCGCCCTTCGCCTTATTTCCACCTACCGGATCTATTTCGGCAGACACCCGGCCGGTGTTCCGGGAAAATCCCTGATTTTTTTCCCTTATCAAACAGCCCTGACCGCGTGCGGTATTGTGGGCATTGTTTCCCTGAAACATCCCCGGACACCGGGGCCTGATTTTCAGCTACCCGATTTCGACGCCATTCAAACATCAATTATCCTGCACTCCTATGATCACTGCGTTGAAAAAGCCCTTTCCCTGACGGATCACTATCTGGGGGGGAAATCCGCCTCAAACGAACTGCTGGCATCGGTCCGGGGGCTGAAAAGCACCCATGCGTTTGCGGCTCTTTACAATCAATCCGCTTTTCAAAACCGGCTGCAAACGCTTTCGGCGACCCTTCATGATGTTATTTCACAGGAAACCCGGAGCCTGCTGGCGGCCATGGGCTTTCTTTGCGCTGAAGACGTGGAAATTATTACCGGCCGAATCGAAAAACTCAAAGACGCCGCATGGGTGATTGACGCGGAACTTCTGGAAAATATCGAAAAGATTCGTTCACTGGCCGGAGATTTGGATGCGGACCTTTCCCCTGCGGCCCTGGAGATGCTGAAAAATATCAACGCCGTTTTTAACAGCATCGACCGGCTGGAAGTCCGGGGCCGGGATTCCGCGGGCATTTCCCTGATGTTTACTCTGGATTCGGCCGCCTGGGATGCGTTCCAA
>PCSG01000090.1 GCA_002772195.1 Desulfobacterales bacterium CG23_combo_of_CG06-09_8_20_14_all_51_8
GGATCATATCAAGCCCTCGGCGTAAATTTCATGGCCACGTCTTCCCTGTGGCCGGGATCGATTTTCCAGAGTTCCCGCTCTTCCAGGCGCATCATGGAGGCGACCATGACATCGGGAAACTGCTCAATCCGGATGTTGAAGAGATTAACACTTTCATTGTAAAGTTCCCGGCGGTCGGCGATTTGATCTTCGAGCTGGGACACCCGGGCCTGGAGCTGGCGAAACGCCCGGTCCGCTTTGAGGTCCGGATAATTTTCCACCACCGCGAACAGGGACCGCAGGGCTGCGGTAATGGCGTTGCTGGCCTCGGTGACCTGTTTTTCAGAGCCGGCGGCGTCCATCATGGACCGGGCCCGGGTCACGTTTTCCAGGACCGCCTGTTCATGTTGCATATACCCTTCGCACACGCTCACCAGTTTCGGCAGTTCATCATAGCGCTGTTTCAGCAGCACATCGATGTTGCTCCAGGCTTTGGAAATATTGTGCTTCAGGTTGATCAGGCCATTGTAGATGATAATGCCGTAGGTGAGCAGAATCACTATCAGTCCCAGCAGGATCAGTAAAATAATAAGCGCCATGGGTGCCTCCTTTTTGCGGGGATAAACCCCGTGTTTAAAGATAATCTATCGCTTTATTGAATATAAAATATCTATTTGAAAAAATTGATTAAGAAATTTATGCCAAATCCCATTGTGATTGCACCGCCCGCCAGATACAGCAGCGTGAGCCACAGGAGTTTTGCGGTGAGCTTTTGTTCAGAATCCGCAATAATAAACGGCAGCAGCCCGATCCGGGGCTTTCCGACCACGACGATTTCAGAGGCTTCCGGTCCTCGGGCCAAGGCTTCGGCATAGGCCATGCGTTCCGCATCATCCCGGGCCGATTCCCATTCATCCCCGTCGATTTTTCCATCCCCGTTCACGTCATATTTAGACAGCATGGTTGGGCTTTGTTTGAGGGTGCGTAATTTATCAACGATGATTTCCAAAAGTTTTCTACCCTGTTTTTGAATGCGCGCGGAACCGAGAACATAGAGCCGCGCTTTTTCCGGGATGAGTTCTTCCACGACTTTTTTGTTCGGGTCATTCATTTGAAAGGCGAGGGTGGGGATATAACTGCCCTGAAACGACTGAACGGTCATCGGCGCCTGCATGACAGCCCCTTTTGGATGGATCAGCACCCGTCCGGTGTCGTCTTCCAGATAAAACGGAATGCCGCCGGATGAGACATCCCGGGTCTTGACCCAGCGGGAAGTATCCCCGGATTTTTCGTATCGATAATACCGGCACCGGTAATACACGCACCGGGTTTTGGTGGCTGAAGACTTGAGATCATAGCAACGCTGGGCCTTTCCTGAGAGTTCCACCATGCCCATGGACAGAGACCGGATTTTGGATGTGGGGGGATTTTCCACCATGCGGCGGTAATAGAACAGCACAAAGGCATAGCAGAACATCAAAAATCCGGCGATGGTGACGGCGAATCCGGCGCTTGCCTTCCAGAAGTCCGCATGACGGCCGATGGCGTTTACCCCGGCCATGAACAGGGAAAACGGGGATGCCAGAACCAGCAGGATCAGGATGATTTCCGGCAAAGATGACTGCAATAACTCCGTGAGCCGGGATTCAGACATGTCCGGCGGGGCCGGAAGATCGGGCGTCCCCTTCGTAGGGGAGACGATTCCGGCGTAAGCGGCGTCATCGCTGCTATCATCCGCCGGGGTTGAGGTTTCCGAAGAGGGGATTTCCGGGGTAAAGGGAAGCAGATTGTTTTTTACGGCAGCCAGAACGTAGCGGCCATATCGGCACAGTTCTTTTTCCACAGAAGGTTTGCCTTTGGACCATTCCGGACTGGCGCCGGGCAGAAGCGCGATCCCGAAATTCTCGTCCGTGATGCTTGAGCTTGCCAGTGCCATGGCTTCATGGATCATCACCCGGAAATTGGATCCTTTGCTGGGGGTCAGTTTTTCATTTAACCCCAGATAGGAAAATGTGTCTGAGTCCACATAGACACTGTTTTCCGGAGTTCCGTTCAAGTCATAAAAAATCGCGGCAGGTTTTGTGATGGAAATTTTCTTCAGGGTTTCATCAAATTCCTTGTGAACTGGGCCGCCGGTATAGGCCATGGCGGTCATTATCTGCCGGACGGCTTGTCCGGACAGATCGGTGAGGATGATGAGCACCCGGCTTTTTTGAGAGAGGGTGAGGAGGGGGTTCTTGTCGGCATCGAGAAACGCCAGGGAATCTGCGGAGAGATCCAGATGCCGGGCCGGCTGGGGAAGAGGGCCGTTTTTAATAAAATCCTTTTCCACCACCCCGGCGTTTATTCCAATGGCTTTTAAGGCGGCTGCGCATTCTTCAAGCTTAGGGAGAGGCCGATTGATGTTTAATGCCCCGATGCCCGGGCCTTTCACCCGGATGCGCAGTTCGCCGACGGATAGGCCCGTAATGGCGGCGGCTTCAGTTAATGATTCCAGCAGGGTTTCAGACAGGACAAGACGGCGGTTAACCAGAACAAACCCTTTGGGCGTTTCTTTTTTTTGCAAATCCGATGGATGTATTGGCTGGGGCATCAACTTACTCTATGACCGTAAGATCAAAAAAACGAAGTTTGTGTTACGCGTGGTTTCTAAATAATATAGCCTATATGAATTGTTTGAATAATGCGAGCGCTGGATACAAACTTTACGTTGACGTTAACGATAAAGTTCTTTACTTTTTATTTTGTTCAGGTTAAAAATCAGTAAAAAAATTTGGTTCAAAATTAAAATCAGATTATGTTAAAATTCCCAATAGGAATTTTATTTTATTTTTACCTGAAAATACAATATATTTTCAAATACCGCATCGTTTTTCCATCATGATGTGCACTTAAAGCGATTACCGCACCGAAGGAGGTCGTCAGTGGACTTTGATCTTACCAAACAACAGGAGATGATTCGAAAAGAAGTCAGGAAATTTGCGGAAAAGGAAATCGCCCCGGTTGCCGCTGACCTTGACGAAACCGAGACGTTTTCTCCTGAATTGACACGAAAAATGGGCGACATCGGCCTTTTCGGCATGTTTGTATCGGAACCATACGGGGGCCAGGCCCTGGATTATATTTCCTATATTATTGGGGTTGAAGAAGTCGCCCGGGTGGACGGATCCCAGGCAGCCACGGTGGCGGCCGGCAATTCTTTGGGCATCGGTCCGCTTTATTATTTTGGCTCTGAAGAACAGAAAAAAAAATATCTGCCCAAACTCTGCACCGGCGAACATCTTTGGGGATTCGGCCTGACCGAACCCACGGCCGGGTCTGACGCCGGCGGGAGCAAAACCACGGCGGTTAGGGACGGCAACCAGTGGGTGATCAACGGCTCGAAAATATTTATCACCAACGCGGCCTGCGAATTGTCGCTGGGTGTGACGGTCCAGGCGGTGACTGGGAAGAAACCGGACGGGAAAAATGAATACACCTGTTTTCTGGTGGAACATGGCACGCCCGGTTTCAAGGCGGTTCCCATGCACAAAAAAATGATGTGGCGGGCCTCCAATACGGCGGAACTGTATTTTGACGATGTCCGGATTCCCAAAGAAAATATTCTGGGCGAGCAGGGAAGCGGGTTCCATCAGATGCTCCAGACCTTGGACGGCGGGCGTCTGTCCATTGCCGCCATGGGGCTCGGCGGGGCCCAGGGCGCCTATGAGGCCGCTTTGAAATATGCGAAGCACCGGGAACAGTTCGGCAAACCCATTTCAAAATACCAGGCCATCGCGTTCAAGCTGGCGGATGCGGCCATTGAACTCGAATGTGCCCGCAATCTCCTTTATAAGGCCTGCTGGCTCAAGGATCATCACCGGGATTTCCAGAAGGAAGCGGCCATGGCCAAGGTCTATTGCTCCGAGCTCATGGGACGCGTCGCGGACAACGCGGTTCAGATTCACGGTGGCTACGGACTGATGAAAGAATACCATGTGGAGCGCTTTTTCCGGGACCAGAAGCTTTTGGACATCGGCGAGGGCACGTCGGAAGTCCAGCGCGTTGTGATTTCACGATATATCGGGTGTTGATTGCCATACCCAAACGGAGGGAGCCATGAGTGAAAAAGTTTTAAAAGTCGATATTGAAAATCAGGCGGCGCTGCTGACCTTGAACCGGCCCGAGATCATGAATTCCTTTAATTTTGAGATGCTGTATGCGCTGCGGGACGCGGTGGAGAATATTCGTTTTAATTCCGATGTCCGGGTGGTCATCATCACCGGGGCCGGCGAAAAAGCCTTCTGCGCGGGTGCGGATTTAAAGGAGCGCATCACGCTCACCCCCATGGAGGTTAAGAAATTCATTTATACCATCCGGACCCTGTTTTCCAGCATTGAAAACTTGAACAAACCGGTGATTGCCGCGGTCAACGGCGTGGCCTTGGGCGGAGGAACAGAGTTGACGCTGGCCGCCGATATCCGCATCGCCTCCCTGACGGCCACCATGGGACTCACAGAAGCGCGGCTTGCCATCATTCCTGGAGCCGGCGGCACTCAGCGCTTGCCGCGGTTTATCGGGCGGGGCAAAGCCAAGGAATTGATTTTCACCGGCCGCCGGGTGGATGCGAAGGAAGCCCTGGAAATCGGCCTGGTGAATAAAATCTGCGAACCGGCGGTGTTGATGAATGAAGCCAAAGCCATGGCGGCCATGATCTGCGAATGCGGCCCCATCGCCATTGAACAGGCCAAATACGCCATCAACGTCGGGCTTGAAACCGATCTGGCCACCGGTCTTGCCATTGAATCCAATGCCTACTGGATCACCATTCCATCGGAAGACCGACTGGAAGGCCTGGCCGCCTTCAAGGAAAAGCGCAAACCAGTGTATAAAGGGAAATAATTTTTTGAGAGGAACGACCATGACAGATTCAGCCATGCAAAACCGGCAGCACTGGGAAAATGAGGAAAAAAAACTGGATGAACGGGTCCGTGAGGCCATGTTTCCCGGCGGGGACAAGGCCATTGAAAAACTTCGCAAGGAAGGGAAAAAACCCGCCCGGGAGCTGATTGGCCAGCTCATTGATCCAGACACCCGGTTTTATGAGTTCAGCGTCATCGCCGGGTTTGGCATGAATTACCCCGGCGTGCCGGATGTGCCCTGCGGCGGCGTAATCACAGGCATCGGCAGGATTCACGGCAACTGGACCATGATTTTCGCCAATGACAGCCGGGTCAAGGCCGGGACCTATTTTCCCATTACCTTGCGAAAACACCTCCGGGCCCAGGCCATCGCCGAAAAAAACGGGCTCAACTGCGTGTATATCGCGGATTCCGGCGGCGCGTTCCTGCCAATGCAGGCGGACGTATTTCCGGATGACGGGCATTTCGGGTCCATGTTTTACAATATGGCCCGGATGTCCGCCTCCGGCTTGAAACAGATTACGTTGAGCACCGGCGGCAACACGGCCGGCGGAGCCTATATCGTGTTCATGGCCTGCCAGTCCGTGATGATTGACCGGTTGTCCTATTCGTTTCTCGGTGGTCCGCCTCTGGTGAAAATGGCTACCGGCGAGATTATTTCCGCCGAAGATCTGGGCGGGGCCAGAGTTCATACCCATATTTCCGGCGGGGCCGATCATTTTTGTCAGAATCAGGACGAGGCCATTGAGCGGGTCCGGGAGATCCTTTCTCTGGATGCGCCTCAGAAAATGTACCTTCACCGCTATGAAGAACGGCCGCCTCTTGCGGATCCGAACAGCATCTATGATCTGTTGCCCGCTTCCACCAATCAGGCCATGGACGGCCGGGCGATACTCAAAGCCATCGCGGACGACAGTTATTTTGTGGAATATAAGCAACATTATGCACCCGGGCGCGGGGACAATATTCTGGCCGGCAAGATTCGGATCAAAGGGATTCCTACCGGTGTCATCGCGTCCCATAAAATCGGCGTGATTTTCGAGGAAGCCGCCAGAAAGGCGGCGGAATGGATTGTCCGGTGCAGTTATGAAAAAATTCCCATTATCTTTTTTCAGGGGTCACCTGGATATATGGTGGGATCGGATTCCGAACACAACGGCATCGGCAAATACGGCTCGGACATGGTCCGGTCGGTTTCCTGCGCCCAGGTGCCGAGAATTCAGATGGTCATCGGCCCGGATAACGGGGCCGCCAATTACGGCATGTGCGGCAGGGCCTACCGTCCGAATTTTCTCTTCACCACCATGCGGGGCCGCACATCGGTGATGAGCGGTAGAAGCGCCGGGGGAGTCCTGCTGTCCATTGAGGAACGCAAGCGGGAGGTCACGGGAAGCCCCATGACGGATGAGGAAAAACAGGCGTTTTTCCAGAAAATGATGGACAAATATGACGGCGAGGCCCATCCGTTTTTCTGCGGGGCGCGGCTCCTCAATGACCGGGTGTTGAAATTTTCCGAAATTCGTGACTGGCTGGCCATGGCTCTGGAAGTCAGCCTGCTGAAGCCCATCGGGGAGCCGGGTTTTGGAAATGTGCGGTTTTAGAGAACAGGTTTCGGGTGTCAGTGTTCAGGTGTCAGCAGAAAGACTACGCCGGGGTTCTGAAACCTGAAACCGGACACCTGACACCTTCAGTGCAGAGCTTTTGAATACCAAAAAATACATAAAACAATCAGCATGTGGGGGATTATATGGCGGAACTGAAGTATCCAAAAAAAGTTGTCATCGGCGATATCACGGTCAGAGATGGTTTTCAGCATGAAGAGATTTTTGTTCCGACAGAGGCCAAACTTTGGGTTCTTGAAGAACTCATTCTTTCCGGTTTTAAACATATTGAGGTCACCAATTTCGGGAACCCTGCGGGCATGCCGCAATTTGCGGACGCGGATGATCTCTACGCCAGGCTTTATAAAAGCAAAAAAGTGAGGCATCTGCTGGGTGAGGTGGAAACCACCTCCATCACCATCCGGGAGCGAGCCGTGGACCGGGCCATTGAAGCAAAAAAACGTGGGGCCGGACCGGACCGGATTCTGTTTATGGTCTCCACCAGCGAATCCCATCATAAAAAAAATTCCGGAATGTCCCTGGAAGAATACTGGAAAATGTGCGAGGCCTATATTCCCAAGGCCCATGACGCAGGAATGAAAGTCTGCGGCACGGTGAGCACCATCTGGGGGTGCCCCATCGAAGGCCCGACGGAACTGAAAAAAGCGGTGGAATTCACCCGGCGGTGGCTGGATATCGGGGCTGACGATATCGAGCACGCAGACCATGATGGGTCGGCGCCGCCGAATAAAGTTTATGAATATTTTTCCATGATCTTAGATGCCATTCCTGATCCATCCCTTCATATTGCGCATTTTCATGTCACCCGGGGATGGGGGCTTGCCAATGTTCTGGCGGCTCTTCAGGCAGGCGTGACGCATTTTGAATCTTCTATCGGCGGCACGGGCGGCCAGCCGGCCAATTTTGTCGACGGCGTGCCCGTGGCCGGGACCGGTTCCTACTATTATGAAGACCCGACCATCACCGGCCTGGTGTCCACCGAAGATATGGTGGTGATGATGGATGAAATGGGCATTGAGACGGGCCTGGATGTGGACCGGGTGCTGGCCGCCGGCCGGATGCTGGAAAAAATCCTGGGCCGGCGTCTGCGGTCGGAATGCGCGCATACCGGGCGGATCCCCAAGGAATTGACAGGGCGGGCGTGAAGTAATCGAATTCAACCATAAAGGAACTCCCCGTATGTCCAGAATATTATGGCAGCCTTCGGCAGAAAGAATCCGTCAGACCCGGATGGTTCGGTTCATCGGGTTTGTAAATGACCGCTTTGGTCTTAACCTGAAAAGTTATCCGGATCTTTACCAGTGGTCCGTCACCCGGATTTCCGATTTCTGGGCCGCTGTGTGGGATTTTGCAAAAATCCGCTGTTCAAAACCTTATGATCAGGTGGTGGACCGCACGGATACCATGCCCGGGAATATTTGGTTTTCCGGGGCCCGGCTGAATTTTGCTGAAAACTTGCTCCGGTATCAGGACGACCACCCGGCCCTGATTTTCAAGGGTGAATCCCGGGATGCAACGCGTCTTACCTATGCCAAACTCTATGATGAAGTAGCCCGAACAGCGGAATCTCTTAAAAAAATGGGGGTTTCGCCCGGAGACCGGGTGGCGGGATTCATGCCCAACATGCCCCAGACCATCATCGCCATGCTGGCCGCCACAAGCTTAGGGGCCACCTGGTCTTCCTGCTCTCCGGATTTCGGCATCAAGGGTGTCATGGACCGGTTCGGCCAGATCGCCCCCAAAGTCTTATTCACCGCCGACGGGTATCTGTTCAAGGGCCGGGCCGTTGATTCC
>PCSG01000045.1 GCA_002772195.1 Desulfobacterales bacterium CG23_combo_of_CG06-09_8_20_14_all_51_8
CCATCGCAGCCGGGAAATTCGGTCTGGACGTCAAGAAAATGGTGCTGGTCGAACCGATTTTTCTGCCCCGGGAAATTTATACCATCCCTTTGCAGGTGGATGATCATCCCCTGGCCTCCAAATCCATCAAGCGCCGTAATTTCTGGAAGGATGCCTCTGAGGCAAGGGCTTATCTGAAATCCAAACGCCTGTTCGCTTCCTGGGATGACGAGATGTTGGATCTCTATGTCCGCTACGGGATGATTGATTCATCCGCGGGCGGCCTTGAGCTGGCCTGCCACCCCCAAAGGGAGGCGGCCTTGTTTATGGGAAGCAAGGCCTATGATCCTTGGCCCGTGCTTCCCCAAATCAGATGCCCGGTATTGGTCCTGGAGGGCGAGCATACGGAGAACAAGGGATTTATCGATCAGGAAAAAGCCGCCCGCGCGTTTACGAATGGGAAATATTACAAGGTCAAGGATGCCGGTCATCTGATCCCCATGGAAAAACCCGAAGAGACCTCGCTGATTATAAGGGAATTTTTTGAAGAATGAAGTGTGTGGTTGATGAAATGAATGAAAAAACAGTCAGGGAAAGCCGCGTGACGGTTTCCCAGGTCATGCAGCCGGCGGACGCCAACCCGGCGGGTAATGTGCACGGCGGTACCATCATGAAGATCATCGACAATGCAGCGGGTGTGGTGGCCTTTCGCCATTCCAGGCATAATTCGGTCACCGCGTCGGTGGACCAGATTAATTTTCATCACCCGGCGTTTATCGGCGATCTGCTGACGGTCAAAGCCAGCCTGAATCTGGTGGGAAAAACCTCCATGGAGATCGGCGCCCGGGTGGAATCGGAAAACCTGCTCACCGGGATTTTTGCGGCAAAGAATCAAAAATAATTTTTTAAAGGGCTTGCTAATGGAACTGACGGATCTATTAACGATTAACCAATGGGTCGAATTTGAAAAAGATGTTCATGAGCGATCTGGACTGGATTCAAACATTTTCAATACAAAGGGTATCCGGATAACCGAATATAAACAATGGGTGAACCGGTTCTGCCCGAAAGTCAAAGCCGATGACCGGGGGCAGAGTTTTATCTGTGCCGTGGCCCATATGAATATCGCGGAAATGGCGAAAAATGCCGAAGCCCCGGTAATTGAAGAATGCGATGCCGGGCTGTTAAAGCTGGTGGTGCCGGTTATGGTTGATGATGAATTTATCGGTGCGTTTGGGGCCTGCGGCATGATTCTGGACGACGGTGAAGTGGATTCTTTTATGGTCCATAAGACCATCGGAATGGATGAAGAAGAGATTGAAAGCCTTTCGAATGACATTAAACACATATCATCGGAAGCCGCCAATGCGCTGGCGACATATATTCAGGGGCGGATTGAAGCAATCGTGGCCGGTTACAAAGGCTGAAGAGGCAGTTTAATCAATTACCAGAATATCCGCCACCAGCTCCCACAAATACTTGACGGCAATCTCCGTCATGCCGTTTTCCGCCAGCAGAGTTCTGATCTGGCTGTGGCAACTGTGGCAGGGGAGAACGATCATTCCAGCCCCGCTGCGCCTAATCTGCTGGATTTTTTTCAGGCCATAGGTCAACCGTTCATTCTTATAAGGCGTCAGCAGGGTCCCGCCGCCGCCACCGCAGCAATACTGATTCGCCCGGTTGGGGTTGAGGTCCACCCAGTCGGACACGCACTGGTCCAGCACCCATCTGGGCTCATCAAAAAAACCATGCCCGAACAGTTCTTCGGACTTGCGGCCGTAATTGCAGGGATCATGATAAGCGATGCGGCCGGTGATTTTTGTTTTATCCACCTGGATACGGCCGGATTTGATGTAATCCACCAGCAGGTCAAATACGGTGAACGCGCCGAACCGGTCAAAGAAATCCGGAAACCATTTTTGCAACCCGAACCGGGTCGCCATATATGCGTGCCCTCACTCCGGGTACATCAGGTTTTTGATCTCAAGCCGCTCCATGTGGTCCACAATCCGGCCTACAAAGACCTTCATGGCGTCATCGTCGCCGGAGAACAATCCCCAGTTCACGCCTTCCCAGTTTACCGAAGGGATGGTCCAGTCTTCCTTGGCTTTATAAAAAATTTTCCACCAGTGAACCAGGTCTTCGTTCTGGGTGTTCACCAGCTTGTTGTGAAGGGTATGGAGGAGGTTTGCGCCCTGTTTGTCAAAAGGCACCTGAAAATCTTCAAAACCAGGGGTTTCCGCCAGCTCACCCGCCACATCCTCGATGATGAACTTGAAATCCTCCGCCGGAAGCCCCAGATTGTTGCCGGTTTCAAGGTCCAGTTCGACCCCTTTATGAATCATTCCGGGCACTTTGTCCCGATCCACCATGCCCCTGGCGGTCCGGATAATATTGACGATATTGATCCCCATGGGACAAGCGTGCTCGCATTTGCCGCACATGGTGCAGAGCCAGGGCAGGGGGGAATCAATCAATTCCTGGTCGCTGCCCTCCAGCACCATCCGGACGATTTTGCGGGGGTCGAAACCACTGATGCCCGTGATGGGGCAGCCCGCGGAACAGGTGCCGCAGGAGAGGCAAAGATCGGGAATGCTTTCGATGGGCCGGAGGGGGGCTTTATCCTTAATGGTTTGTGTCAATTTATTTTCCTGAAAATTTAGCATATTGAGGCCTTGGAGCGGGCATTCCGTATAACATGCCTTCGGCGCTGATATCTTCGTCGATGTCCGGCCAGTGGACTCCATGACCGTCACCGATGATTTGCCAGTTCTCCCTTTGCTTGGGGGTCGCTTCAGATAACCGTCACGACCAGGCCAATGGAACGCTGATGGTTCGCCCGTCCATGAGCTGAGCCGTAATAGTATCCTCGGTGACGGCAATCTGTTTAATTCTAACTTCTTGTATTTTAATCGCAATATTCATGAAATGCCTCCATGATGCGGTCACTCTTGGCATATCAATTATCACTGATACCTTTGACCTTCATGTTCCAGCCAACCATCCATGTGAGATCCATTTGGGTCTCTATGCGTCCAGTGTAAAACGCCTCCCTTTTCGTTCCATTCGTATTCACCGTTAAAATGAACAGAATCACCTTCTCGAAGGGCGTTAATTCGGGGAGCAAGATCGATGTTGTGCGCGATTAAAACCGTTTGCCCAGAAGACAGCCTGATTATGAATTTTTGATGCCTGCTGCCGCTGTTATCGTCTGGCAGGAGTTTAGTAACGATACCTTGACCAGATATTTATAAATTACTTTGATGATTTGAGAACGCATCGGCTATAATCGTATCCGATTCACCGGCGCTTTGTTCTGAAATCAAAGATTGATCTTCGTTTAAAGTCGAGCTGGTCGGACTATTAAAAATTATATAGCCGACGAATAGAAGCACCGCAATGAGCAACAGCTTTTTCATGTGTGTATCCTTTCTTTTCCGGATCTATCATTCGTTCGTGGCAACCGGTTTTCCCAGTCAACCTCACCGAGTTGGTGGTCTTCAGGCATACGCGCCACCAGATCCTCAAGATTATAACGGAGGAGTTCCTTTTTAACGGGCGCAACGATCATCATACCGTCTTTCACGCTGATATTCACCTCATCGCCGACATCCAGTTTCGCATCTGCAAGCAGATTCTTATTGATTCGAAGCCCCTGGCTGTTTCCCCATTTTTGGATTTTTGCAAGCATCGGATACCGACCTTGACTTGGAGGTCTACCAAATTAAAATCGAGAGAGATTCAATGTCCTTGAAGTGCGTATCCCTTGAAACCAAAATAAAATCATACTGGATAGCTTGGGCTGCTATCCAGATGTCGTTTCCCGGTATTGGCCTTCCTTTTATACGCAAATTATTTTTGATAATCCCATAGTGCTGAGCACTTTCTGCATCACAGGCGAGAATGGCGCTGGTTGACGCCAACTCATCTATGCGTAGCATATTGGATTCCACACGGACTGATTTATGAGCGCCATAGTAGAGTTCCCCGAGTACGATGCTGGGTATGAAAACCTCACTTGCCTGAGCGAGTTGTTTTTGAACATTGGCATCTCGTGCAAAAAGTGCGATAATAATGTTGGTGTCGAGCAGATATCTACCATTCATGCAGATTCACTTTCCCGCAATTTTCGTCGATGGCTTGAGAAATGGCATCGAGGTCTTGATTTTCAATAGCGCCAGCGAAACGGAGTAACTTCTGACCCGGAACGCCTTTAATTCTTTTCGAGGCTAAAGTACGAGCAAAATCCAACACTTGTATTTGTTTTTCAAACGGAAGGCGTTCTAATTGACTATGAATTTTTTTTTCTATGATAGGATTCAGCATGGCTCGACTCCTTTGAATTTATGGGATAGTCCGCAGCAGATGTAGGGATTCTGCAATCATCCAATTCTACCTTCTCTATAGCTCATTTGGGAGGTAATGAGAAAGGAAAATTTGAGGATAGCATTAGCCTTCAGTCTATCTCAGCGCCGCTTCCAACGCATCCATCATCCCGTGATCCTCAAATTCTCCCAAAAGAGTCGCGCTGTTGGGGCATATCGCCGCGCAGGCCCCGCACCCCTGGCAAGCGGCGGCATCCACCATGACGCGGTTTTGTTCGGTATCATAAAACCTTGCGCCATAAGGACAAATTTCGATGCAGAGTTCGCACCGGGAACAGATGGCATGCCGGACAACGGCGGTTACCCGCTGGGGTTTGATGGCCTCGCTTGCAAGGATGCGAAGTGCCCGGCAGGCCGCTGCTTCGCCTTCCCGTATGCTTTGCTGGGCCGTTTGGGGAGCCCGTCCCAGACCCGCCACAAAAATGCCTTCCCTGGGGGTGTCCACCGGCCGCCATTTATAATCCGCTTCCTTTATAAACCCGTCAACCGTGAGCGAAATGCCGAATATCCGAACCGTGTCTTCCGCAGGATTCGGCGACACCCCGGTGGACAATGCAATGAGGTCAGGTTTAAATCTGACTTCCTTACCCTGAACCGGATCATGGCCGCTGACGAGAATATCCGGCCCGTCGACGCGCACCACCGGCTTACGCTTCACGTCAAAGGGAATAAAGAAGATGCCTTTGCGGCGGGCCTCGGTATAGAGCGTTTCACTGTCCCCGACGGTCATGATGTCCCGGTAGAATATCCGGATATCGGTTTCCGGCCAGCGTTGTTTTAACCCGATCGCATTATTCAATGCTTTGATGCAGCAGATGCGGCTGCAATAATTGGCGGGTTCTTCCCGTGAACCAACGCACTGGATCATGACCACGGATTTTGGGGGATGTTGATCCAAAGCACCTTTATTAAGGCGTTTTTCCAGCTCAAACTGGGTCATGATGCGGTCATCCGAGCCAAGGCCATAGGCATCGGTTTGGGCGGCTCTGCCTCCGGTGGCAATGACGGTGGCACCGTGAACCAGAATTTTTTCCGTGTCCCCGGAAAGTTTTATCCGGGAGACAAACCGGCCGGGAATGCCCTGGTGGCTGATCACCTGGGCGTTTTTATAGACCGTAATTAGCGGGTTGTTTTGCACGTCCGCAATCAACTGATTGATTGATTGTCTGGTGTCTTTATCAACAATTTGGGCCGCATTTCCGCCCAACCCGTCTTTTTTTTCCACCAGCGCCACCTTGACGCCAAATCCGGCAAGGGTCAGGGCGGCGCTCAGTCCGGCAGGCCCGCCGCCGACAACCAGGGCGGTTTTTGTAACCGGTCTGGTTTGTGAATCGGCAGACGATCCATCCTCAGAAATCTTGTCAGGGGGATGGGTCTGGCGGAAGATTTTTTTGAGCAATTTTGCGGCAGCAGCGCCGGAGGCGATCACGGACTCGGATATGTCCTTAAATTGTTGCACCGCATCCGTCATGAAGACCCCGTCATGACGCACAAAGTCCGGCAATACCGGAGCGGGTTTCCGGCCGGCGGACAGTACCGCCAGATCAAAGGTTTCTTCAATCCTTTGGCCCTCTTTATTCACATAACTGATGGTCAGATCGCCGGGCGTGTCCGCCGGTTCAATGCTGTGGACCCGGCAGCGGATAAACCGGACGCCCAGCTCAATTTCCGCCCGGTCTTTATATCGCTGGAAATCACGGCCAAAGGTGCGCATGTCCATATAAAAAATGGTGGTTTCCACATGGCTGCCGATTTTCTCTTGAGCCAGAACCGCCTCTTTGACGGCGATCATGCAGCATGCGGTGGAACAATGATCGGCGCCTATCATCAGGTTTCGCGACCCCACACATTGCAGCCATGCGATTTTTTTGATGGGTTGATGATCGGACGGCCTTACCGGAGTTTCGGCAAAAGGTCCGGCGCTGTTTAACAGACGTTCAAAACCCGTGGACGTAACCACATTCGGCAATACCCCGAACCCGTAAAGGTCCACTGTCGAGGGGTCAAACAGTTCCGCACCCGGCGTATAAATCACGCCGGCAATGTGTTGAAGAGTTTGGGTTTGCGGGGTATTATCCAGTGTGATCGCCGATTCCGGGCATGCTTTGCGGCAGGCGTCACACCTTGTGCAGGCATCCCAGTCGATGGTGCGCATTGTTCCCGACTGGTGCGGTACGGGTTTGTAGATGGCTTTGCAAAAAGATAGGGATGCGTTGAATTTGTCCGGAATCTCCACTGGGCACACGGTTTCGCACTCGCCGCAATCCGTGCACCGCTTTCGGTCGACACCGGTGGGGATGGTCGCAAGGGTGACGGTCATGTCCCCCGGCGCACCGCTGACCTCAAACACTTCCGTCTGCGTTAAAATCTGGATGTGGTCATGGTCCAGCCCTCTGCGCAGGCAGACCTGCCGGCAATCATCTCGGTGAATCATCGGGAGCATGCGGCACATGCCGCAGCCATCATCCGGGAACTGGTGATCGATCTGGGTCAGAATGCCGCCGGGAGCCGCCGATTTATCGACCAGGGTGACCCGGCACCCGATCTCGGCCAGATCGATGGCGGCATGCATGCCGCTGATGCCAGCGCCGATGACCAGAACATGAGGACGTTTTGGGTTGTTTGGAACCATAGCCTAAACCCCTTCTTTTCCTGCTTCATCAAACACCAGAAGGGGAATGGGCTCTATCATATCCCGGCCCGGTTCATAGGCATACAAATTCTGGATTTCGTTCGCCACCCGGATAAACACATCGGCCACCGGAATATGGCTGGGGCAGACGCTGGAACAATGCCCGCAGGCGACGCAGGCATGGGCCATGTGCGCCATGCGGGTCATGTGAAACATGGTGGTGTCCGTCGGCAGTTTCACCATACCTTTTTTGGATGCGCGGCGCAGCAGCACTTCCGGATCATGGGCGAATACGTCCGTCAAGAACACGCATTCCCGGCAATAGCACACCGGGCAGGCGACCCGGCAGTTATGGCAATTCAGACAGTCGGCAAAATAGCGTTGAAATTTTTCAATGGAATCGGTCTTTTCTCTGGTTGCTTCAAAAGCCGCCGCTTTTGCAATCTCCCGCTCCGCAAGCAGGCGGCCTGCGGCATCCTTCCGTCCCTCCGGCGCGTCACTGGTTTCAAAACCCAGTTGTTTTAAAATCGAAAGTCCCGCCTCTGTTTCAGCAGAAAGTCCGATGGCTTCATTTACTGGCATTCCGATCACGCACAGGGAAATATCCGCATTCACGGGTTGAAACCGGGTGCAGATGGCGCATGACGCACAAATTTGTTTCTGCATGTCCGGATCATCATAAAATGCCTGGGTCAGACCGGTATTCTGGGACGATGCTTCAAGATATGCGGAATTTTCCATGCGGCCCAGACACTCCACGCCGATGAGAATTGTGTTTTCCAGGACGCATTGCTTTAATTTGGCCAGCTCAACAAGCGCCCGGATTTCACAGGGCCGCAGCACCAGGGCGATTCGTTTGCCGGTTTCATGCTTTAAGACCGATACTGCCTGACGGGCAGAATTAAAGGGTGCTGCCGGTGCCAGCGGGTCGGCTTTCTCAATAAGATCAGGGTCCGTAAACAACGTCGGCATGGGAAGAGAAGAATAGGGGGTCGGCGCGGCGACCAGGACAGCATCTGCGATTTTGTCCGTCAGCAATTTTTTTAAAAAACCGGCAACGCTGCTTGAAAGATGACCGTCGGTTTTAAGGAAGGCGAATGGGTGCATGGTGATCCTCTTATAATATCATACAATCACGGGCCGGGTTGGGTCCCATGGATTTAACGGCGGAAACGAACTCGGTCATGTGGCGCTGAAATTCCGGGCCTTCACTCGCGCCGATCCACTGGAGCTTGAGACGCGCGG
>PCSG01000411.1:0-8308 GCA_002772195.1 Desulfobacterales bacterium CG23_combo_of_CG06-09_8_20_14_all_51_8
TATCGACCCGTCGGTTTTTTTCCATGAAACCATTGTTATCGGGGAGACCCGGAGGGTTGCGGATGACGGAGTTATGGTCCAAGAGGAGGCACAGGAGCAGCGCGCCGATACAGAGGCCTCAGGACTGTCCGCTTCCGACTCACGGGCTCTGGCAAAAGAAGCCGTCGCGAAGCTGGAATTAATTGATGCGAAGATGCTGCGTCTGAGCCTGGATATGATGAATCTGAAGCGATCAAGTGCTGTGCGCGCTGCATTGACACGGATTTTCAGGGACGCCCTGGATGCGGATGAACTGATGCACGCCATTCAAAATGAAGCCGGCAAGCTGACTTCCGAAAATGACCGCGAAGAACTCGTTATGATCCAAAGCATCAATCAGGATGAGGCCCTTACGCCGGTCATCCGCCTGCTCTGTAACGAGGTCTTTGCAAAAAATCCGGACGTGTGATTACGGGTTTCTGACGGCCCGCACGGCCCCGCATTCCAGCGCGTTTTTCTGATTTTTTTTCCAGTGGCGGCCGTCTTCCGAAGACAGCGTCGTGACCTGAATCTGCCAGCCGTCCGAATAACCGGAATAGCTTTCGGAAGTCCAGTAACTCAGATTTGCGCTTGCCGGGAATGCGGGATCGGTTTCATATATCCCGGAAAGCTCCTCCGGTGTCGGCAGGCGCCAGTCCGAAAATCCGCCGCTGGTCAGCGAGTCAACATACTCTTTCCCTTTCTCATAGGGGAGGCAAGCGCCGGGCTGGGCGATGGTGGAGTCGGTCATGCACCACATGAGTCCGGTGCGGGTATCTAAAATCACGCCGGAATTTTTCTCCACAAACCGGCCTTTGGTCCCGGCCAGATTTTCCCGCAGCCGGTTGGCGGCCTGGTTGATATTTTCAATGGCGATCAGCCCGTTGAGCCGGTCAATGTCCTGGGTGATTTTTTCCGTGATGGTTGTTTTCGGGTAGGCCGCCAGATAATCTTTAAATATCTGCAGGGCGGCGGTGTAATCAGCGCCCAGATGATCCGCTTTTTCTTTCAGGGCGGCATAAATTTTTTCCTGGCGGATATTTTCCTGGTAAACGGAAAGTACCTGCTTGAGCTGGTCGGAATGGCTGTTATCATAGAGTTCGATATAGCTTTCACACAACCCCGCGCCATCTTCCCATTGCGATGATTTTTCGTAAACCGCCAGTTGCCGGGTGATATAAATGAAATATTCGTCGCTCATGCCGCTGATCAGCGACTGGACCTGGTCTTTGTTTTTCCCGTTCGGGTGGTTTTGCAGATATTTCCGGAAAATGCTGATTTTCTGACCCGCATCCCCTGAGAGGGCGACGGCTGATAGTTCTTCAAAATCTCTTTTTTCCATCAGGTCGGAAACCTGCTGGATATTCTGGCGGATTGTTTTTATGTTTTCCGGATCGCTTTCTTTTTCAACATATTGATTTAAAATGGCAAGGCTGTTTTCCAGGTGGCCTGCCTGAATCAGCTCATCCGCTTGGAGAATAATTTTATTAAATGCTTCCGTGGTGATTTCCTGCTGGATTTTCTGAATTCGGCCTTGCGCGTCATCGCTATATTCTCCGGCCGGGTGGCTGTCAACGTATTTCCGGAGAAGCAGGAGTTTCTGGTCCGCTGAGTTTTGCGCGTCCACCTGGGTGATCAATGCCTGGTATTCGGCCTGTCGGACGCTTTTATGATGGATTTTATACCATGCCATCCCCCCTCCGGCAAGGAGGGTCAGCAATAGGACAGATGCGACCGCGTTCACTAAAACGCGCTGTTTTTTCTTGGGTTTTGCCTCAATATGATAATTTTTTTTCTCGCAAAAGGACTGGATATAGCTGATTGCTTCTTCCCGGTCCATGCCGTAGCTCATAGCTTTGGTGGTCAGCGCATCAAAATATTCATGGCGGATTTTTTTATTGATGGCCGCGACATTGATATCCGAATCCAGGGCCGAAAGTTTGGCGATGGCCCGGCTGACGTCATAGGCGATGCGGGTCTCATTGGTTTTAAATATGGTCAGGCATTGACCGGCAAGGGTGATGCCGGCGGTGACCATGGCATCTTTTTTGCCCTCTGCGCTCAATCCTTTTTTCCGGCGGGTGGCTTTCTCTTGAAGTTCCGTGATTTCCGCGGTTTCCGGAAGCCCGAGAAAATCATAAAGGGAAGTTTTGCCGACGACTTTTAAGTTGTCGGTAAGGGCTTTTTCAATGGACTTATCAAGGGGCCGGATTTTGAGGTCTTCACTTTCCTTGTCGTCCTTTACAATGGGACAGCGGATGCGTTTGCGGATTTCCTCGGGATCCAGGCCATTTTTTTTCGCAATTTTAGCCACTTCATCCTCAAGGAGATACCCTTTCCCCATCCGGAGACTGATGAGCTGATCCAGTCGGGCGTACTTCGCATTCTGCCTGGTGGCGATCCGGTCATTGATATCACTTTGGGCCAGACCATGAAGTTCGGCAAGCCGGATGACATCCTCCTTGGAGATGAAGCCTTTTCCCATGAGAATATCGATATGCCCGTCGATTTCTGAAATCTTTGTTTCTCTGCCGGCCTGGAGCAACTCAGCGGCGGCGGCCGCTTCTTTTTCGCGGAGGTCATTATCTAACATGACCATTTGGATATCCGGAATCATGTCGATGAATTTCTGAATCTGGAGGCCTTTTGTCGGATGGTTGCGCAGGCGGCTCCACTCGATTTTTTTGTCCTGGATGGTTTTTTTGATTATTTCGAGGTCGTTTTCCGGGGGATCGACGGACAGTTCAAGAATAATGTAATAATTTTCTCGTTGCATGGGCGTGGCTCAAGTTAATTTTTTGTTCCCGGCGGGACAGTGATTGACGGAAAAAGATGGCGCGAATGCCGTTGAACCGGGGGTCAATGCACCACCAGGTTCTGGGATCTGGCCATGGCCTTTTCCAGGTCTTCTCCCTGGATGACGGATGCGGTATCCACCAGCACATCGATTTGTCGCGATTCCGCAGTTTCCATGGCTGTAATATGCAGCCGGCCTTCCTCATTCAAGGTAAACGTGATTTCAATGGGCAGGTCGGCGGGCAGATTCGGCGGGAGATTCAGCACAGCGGTTTTGATTTCCATGGCGTGTTCCGGCGGCACTTCCACGCGGCTGGTTTCGCTTTCCATGATGCGGATGAGAACGGTTTTCTGATCAACGACCGCAGTGTAGAAATTCTTTTTCCGGGTGATCGGGACCGTGGTATTGCGAAGCACGATATTGAACACGATTTCTTCATTCTGGGGCGTATGGGCCACAACGCCGAAGCTTTTGCTGGTCACGTTTTTGACTTTGAGCATCGACCGTTCGACGCTGGGCAGGGTGTAGCCTGTCGCATCGGCGACTTCCTGGGCCGCCTCCCTGAAGTCCTGGGCGAACAGTTCCTTGCTTTCGATCATCGCCGAAATATCATCAATTACTTCGATGGGCTTGTTGGTTTTTTGGGCCAGGCGCTCGATCAGGCCGTCATTGAGTCCCAGTTTCCAGCCGTATATGGCGGCGCCTTTTGCCACCGCCTCGTCCGGGTCAAAAATCTTGGGGGTGATGTCAAAAACTTTTTCAATGCGGGTTTTCACGTAGGGCATCCGGGTGGCGCCCCCCACCAGGATGAATTCATCAAAATGGGTATAGCCTTTGTTTTTGGCTTCGTCGAGCATTTCTTTGGTGAATTCAATGGTTCTTTCCAGCAGGTCTTCGGTGATTTCCTCAAATTTTTCACGGTCCAGAAGGATTTTGACGCGCTCTCCCCCGTGGGTGATGGACATGGGGGTTTTGGGCCGCTGGCTGAGAATTTTTTTCGCTTTTTCCGCGGAAAGTTGAAGGTCCTGCCAGGTGTCCGGATCATCCAATATGTCTTCGTCTGTTCCGGTTTCAGCCTGGAACAGTTCCACCACATGGGCGACGATCCGGTCGTCCCAGTCTTTCCCCCCCAGATTGTGATCCCCGCCGGTGCAGATGACTTCCACGGAATCTTTCCGGATGTCGATCATGGTCACGTCAAAGGTGCCGCCCCCCAGGTCGTAAACCAGGACGACCCGTTCATCATTGGAATCCAGCGAACCATAGGCGATGGCCGCCGCCGTGGGTTCATTGATGATATGCCGGACATTGAACCCGGCGATTTCACCGGCTTTCCGGGTCGCCTCCCGTTCGTTGATGCCGAAATAGGCGGGACAGGTGATGACCACGTCGGTGACTTTCTCGCCGAGTTGCTGTTCCGCGTCCTGGGCGAGTTTTTTCAATATATAGGCGGAAATTTCCTCGGCCCGGTATTCCTCGGAATTATGCAGAAAAATAAAATTGGGTTCGCCCATGGAGCGCTTGACAAAACTCACCACTTCATTGGGATATAGTTTTGAGCTTTCTTTGGCCACATCCCCCACCACGATGCTGTCATCGTCAAAAAAGACAACCGACGGCGTCACGCGTTCATTTTCGGCGTTGGGGATGATGACCGCCTTTCCGAATTCGTCCACGCAGGCGATGGATGAATAGGTGGTGCCCAGGTCAATTCCAAAAATCCGCTTAATTTGTTCTGTCATTCGTTATATTATCCTCCGCAACAGATTCCGTCTGGTAGATGAAAGCTGAGATCATTTCAGGACGGATGATTTTGCCGTCCCACTCATAACCGGGGCGCAAGCGTTCCGCGATTGTTTTGTCCTTCTCCGGGTCATCTGTTACAATGCGCTGGATGATGCGCTGACGGGAAAGGTCGATGGTATCGCCATCGCAGGTAAACGGCGTCACGCCTTCCCAGGAAAAAAGATCTTCAAGATCGGATGCGATGGTTTCCATGTAATTTATGAGCTTTGCCATGGTTTCATCTGAAGCGGGCTGGTTTTTATGGTGGGAGGTGAATTTTCGGACATCATCCACGACTTTAATAATATCCGTGACGATGCGGTGGAGATATTTTTTGATCAGGCCTTCCCTGTGGTCCTGAAGGGCCTGGTGCAGGTCGTCGATGATTTTGTTTTTGTGGGCGTCGTATTTCAGTTTGGTTTCAAACGCCTGGGCGAGATTTTCCATCAGGGACTTGATCTCATCCACCCGGTCGGGAATCTGCGCTGGCGTGGCATCTGTCTCCGCTGCAGTGACACCGTCTTCTCCGGGGCCGGGTTCCGATTCAGCACCCCCGGTCATCGGGTCGGCCGTCGGGGAATCCGGGAGATCGGCATCTTTCGGAGCAGCCAGGGTCTCTTCGATAGGGATGCCGATTTCAAAGGCGTCGGTGAATTCATCGGGGAGTTCTTCATCGAATTTATCGTTCAGCTCATCCGGCAGTTCATCCGGCTCACTCGGATCTTCCGCAAAAGGGGTATTTGTTTCGTTCATGATCAGCCTGTGTTGTTTTATCCGATGCTCATGAGAAAAAATGCAGTCGGATTATTAATTATTACCGCTTATTAAAATGAAAATGGCGGATGTTGTCAAGTAAAATTTAGCGTGTTATGCAATACTTTTCTTTTTAAGTCAATAATTTACTCATCGTCATCCGCCGGTGTGGGCATCCCGCCCGCCTTTGCGTTCGCAGGGATCGGAGACCGGAATCAGGCGCCGAGATAGTCCGTGACTTTTTTCTTCAGCCAAAGGGTCCATCCATCTATTCCCTCGCCGGTTTTACACGATACTTTAAAAATTTCAATCTCCGGATTGAGTTTCCGGACCCGTTCTTCCATCAAATCCATATTGAAGTCGGAAAGGGACAGGTAGTCTGTCTTGTTGACGATGAGGGCCCGGCACTTGGAGAACATGAGGGGATATTTCAGGGGTTTGTCGTCGCCTTCCGGAACGGAGAGGATCATGATGTCAATGGTTGCGCCGGTGTCGAATTCCGCCGGACAGACCAGGTTGCCGACATTTTCAATGAAAATCAGATCTAGCGCAGCCAGATCGAGTGCCGCCAGTCCTTTTTTGACCATGGACACATCCAGGTGGCAGAACCCCCCGGTCCGGAGCTGAATGCTTTCAATCCCGGTTGCCGCGATTTTTTCCGCGTCCACCATGGAATCAATGTCCGCTTCAATCACCGCCATGCGCAGGTCTTGTTTCAGGGCGGGGAGGGTCTGAAGCAGAAGGCTGGTCTTGCCCGCCCCCGGGGAGGCCATCAGGTTGACCATGAATGTTTTTTCTTTTTTCAGGACGGCTCGCAATTTTTCCGCTGCCGCGTCGTTGTCGGAAAGAATGTCTTCTTTGACCTCAATGAGTTTGATGTCTGTCATAGGTCGATTCGCGCCTCCCTTGGCGGGACTTTTAAAAACAGGGGCCATTTATTTTGCCGTGATTTTCTGCACACTGTAGCCTTTTTTGAATCAATTGGCAAACGGATCTTTTAAAAGTGTTTAAAAGCGGGTTGACAAGGAAATCTTCGCCGATATCATTCATAGAGCAATAATTGGTTGTTCCATGCAATTGAATTTAACACCCTAAATTCAGGGAGCATAAAAAATGGTTTCAAAACAAGAAATTATTGAAAAATCAAAAGAATTCGGATTCGAGGATGTGGGATTCACCACGGCGGACCCCTTTGAGACCCATCGAAAATTTTTGGCCGAGCACCAGGCGGAATACGGATGGGCCGAGGCCGTGGGCCTGGAACTCATGAAAGGCACGGACCCGACGGCCATCATGGCAGACGCCCAGACCGTCATTGTTCTGATGGAGGTCTACTTCCGCAAGGCCTATCCCCGGACCATGGAAGGGCATTTCGGGCGGTGCTATCTGGACGACGACCGGGTGACCAAAGACGGATTGTCTCAGCGGATCAAGGCATTCAGAGGATTTTTAAGGGACCACGGCATTGATTCCAAAGTGCCGTTTAATCTGCCCCACCGGGTGGCGGCGGCCCGGGCCGGCATGGGCACGTTCGGCAAAAACTGTCTGTTTTATTCGAGCAAAGTGGCCCGGCAAAGTTCCTGGGTCCTGCCCATTGCCGTGGTGATTAATCAAAAATTGGAACCCGGCGTTCCCACTCTTAAAATGGGATGCCCGGACTGGTGCCGCAATGCCTGCATCGCCGCCTGCCCCACCCGGGCGTTAAAAGGCAACGGCGCCATTGATCTCAGGAAATGTATTTCCTTTCTCACCTATTTTGGGACCGGCCTGACCCCCAAAGACCTGCGGGCGCCCATGGGCACCTATGTTTACGGATGCGACCGGTGCCAGAACGTCTGCCCCCGCCATGCCGGATGGCTGGCCGCCGATTTATCCATAAATGAAAAAGTCGCGGCCAAGGCCGGGGATTTTGAGCTTCCCAAACTCCTGCATATGGACAAGGCGTACTTTGAGTCTAAAATCTGGCCTCACATGTTTTACATGGGGGCTGACGACATCTGGCGCTGGAAAATGAACGTGGCAAGGGCCATGGGCAATACACAGGACACGGAATACGCAAAGGACCTGGCCCGGGCGTTTTCCGAAAACACCGATGACCGGGTCCGGGCCATGTGCGCCTGGGCCCTGGGCCGGATCGGCGGGGAAACAGCTAGATCGGCCTTGGGAGGGTTTTTGGCGGAAAGCTCCGGCGATGTCCGTGAGGAAGTGGCGGACGCTTTGGGGGGATAAGGTGTCGGGTGTCAGTGTTCAGGTTTCAGGATCTATCATTCATCCTCCTGACACCCGGAACCTGACATCCGAAACCTGACACCTTAAACCTTTGGTCTTCAACCTTCAGTCTTAAGCCTTCCCCCTTCCAGAAACGGCGGCGTGGGAAGGTCCAGGGCATAGCTAACTGCCCGGACCAGTTCCGCTTCCTCTGCGGTGACCTGCCTGTCAAACAGAATGCACCCGGCGCAGGCATCCAGAACGGATTTTCGGATACCGGGGGCGGCGTTTGCCAACTGGAGAATGGCGGTTTCCACTTCTTGGAAAGACGGGTTTCCCATTTCAAAGGGTCCGGGCAGGGGCAGGATATTCATGCCTGCGCTAAAGGCATTTTTCTCGGCCGCCGGATCCGCGTGTCCTTCCATTGCCAGGCGGGAAATCAGGCGGATGATGTCGTCTGTCAAATCGTCGATGTTTTTGCGGGGAACACGTGCCGTGGCCGGATGAAAGGCGGCCTCCAGGCGGCTTCGGATGATGATCTGGAGGGTAAATTCAAACAGGCTGAGCTTTCCGTCCGCTTCCGCAAGGATTTTCACGGCCCGCAAAAAATCCTGATACTGTCGATCCGACATCCGCCGCAGGGCGGGCAGGGACAGATCCAGGAGCGGCAGCTTCAGCCGTGCGTCCAGGGAGTTGACGGCCGCATGGAGTTTTTCCGTTAAAGACCCCACGGGTTCCGGCATCATC
>PCSG01000411.1:8344-10649 GCA_002772195.1 Desulfobacterales bacterium CG23_combo_of_CG06-09_8_20_14_all_51_8
GCCGATGCCCCCAGGGGATCATTGAGTTCGGCCCGGACGGCCCCGGGGATGGCGTCCAGCAGCATGAGGCTGAATTTCACATGGCCCCCGTCCATTGTGCCAACGCTTTGGCTGACCCCTTCCGGCTGAAATCCTCTGAAATTCCGGTTTGCCGCCAGTCCTGAAACCAGGGACGGGTCCGGGGTCATTATTTTCAAGGTGTCGCCCGCCGTCGGGAATTCCCGGCTAAACGACGGGTCAATGCGCTGGATTCGTTCCGTCAAGGCCGGATGGGTGGCAAACAGGGAACTGATGGCCGTGCTGAAAAACATGTGGCTGGTTTCCGAGGCCCGGGGGGATCGGATTTTCGAGCCTTTGGCGAATCCCCCGATTTTTTTTAAGGCCTGGGCGATGCCCGACGGGTTGCGGGTGAACTGGACCGCCGAGGCGTCCGCCAGAAATTCCCGCTGCCGGGAAATGGCGCTCTGGATGATGCGGGCCGCTAACACGCCGACATAGCCGATCACGATGAATGCCAGGCCGAGAGCGATAAAAGGCATTCCGTTCTTGCGGCTGTTTGAGCTGGTTCTAAGGAGGATATTGCCGATGGAGGCGATGACCAGAATGCCGCTGATCATGCCGATGAGCCGGATATTGAGGCGCATGTCCCCGTTTAAAATATGACTGAATTCATGGGCCACCACGCCCTGGAGTTCGTCGCGGGAGAGTCGCCGCAGGCACCCGTCGGTGACCGCCACCACCGCATCTTCGGGCCGGTAACCGGCGGCGAATGCGTTGATGCCGGGTTCCCGGTCCAGCACATAGGCGGCCGGAACCGAGATGCCGCTGGCCAATGCCATTTCCTCCACCACATGAATGAATTTGAGTTCATCCACATCCGTGGTGGCCTGCGAAATCGGTCGGCCTCCCAGGCTTTCGGCAATATAAGGGCCGCCCCGGCCCATGGCGATGATTTTAAACAAGCTTCCGCCCAAGATGATCATCAGGACAGTGATGGCGACCCCCGTGAAAACGTCCGGATTGAACCACGGGGCGGGCGCCGCCCCCGAATCCGAATTCTGGGAGAAAATCACGCTCATGATGACCGCGTAAACCGAGAGAATGATAGCGGCCACGGCCAGGGCGAAGCACCCGGCCAGGAGCGCGGTTTTTTGTTTGGACTCTTGCTGGTGCTCGAAAAAATTCATATCAGAATGTGACCTTGGGCGCTTTTTTTTCTTCCGGGCTTTCCGTGGATTCCAGGAGCTGGGCCTCCGTGAAATGAAACATCCCACTGATAAGGTTTGCAGGAAATTTTTCCCGGCCGATGTTATAGCTCATGACCGCGTCGTTAAACGCCTGCCGGGCGAAGGCCACCCGGTTTTCCGTGGAGGAAAGCTCTTCCTGAAGCTGGGCCATGTTCTGGTTGGCTTTTAAATCCGGATAACTTTCCGACAGGGCGAAAAGTCTGCCCAGAGCCCCGGAGAGCATGCCCTCGGCCGCGGAAAGATTTTTCATGGCCCCGGGGTCGCCGGGATTGCCGGCGGCCTGGTTGTTTGCCGAAACCGCCGAGTTTCTGGCCTTGATAACGGCCTCTAAGGTTTCCCGCTCATGCTGCATGTATTTTTTCACCACTTCCACTAGATTGGGAATCAGGTCATAGCGGCGCTTGAGCTGAACATCGATCTGGGCGAAAGCGTTTTTAAAGCGGTTTCTTAAGGTGACCAGATTGTTGTACATCAGGGCCAGGGCCACGACCGCGGCGATCAAAATTCCAAGAATAATCATCCCTGTCACGTTTCACCTCCTGTTTTATCAAAAGCGGTTTGCGGAATCATTTGGCTGTTTTTAGCATACTTTCAGGGGGCGGCACAACCGGTTTGATGCCGGATTGCCGTATGTTTCTGAAATAAAGGGTTTAATGGCCGGGCCCTTTGTAAATCCGGCGTATTTTAAAATCCACCACGGACCGGCCCATGCCGGGAAAAAGTTTTTCAAACCGCGTCATGATCCGGGTGGCAAGTCCCGGGATGATTTCATAGCGGTTTTTTTCAATGCCTGCGATAATTTCGTCCGCCACCTGATCCGCCGAAAGAACGGGAAGCGTATGGGCCATGGCCCGATTTTCCGGGCTGCGATAGAGATTGACCGCATCCACCATGGGGGAATCGAATTCCGGCGGCAGCACGATATGGACAATGATGTTCTGATGGGTGAGTTCGATGCGCAGGGCAGCGGTGAGGCCGGCGACAGCGTGCTTGGACGCGCAATAGGCGCTGTATCCGAAGACGCCCATGAGCCCGGCCACGGAACAGATGTTGACGAT
>PCSG01000411.1:10658-10814 GCA_002772195.1 Desulfobacterales bacterium CG23_combo_of_CG06-09_8_20_14_all_51_8
GCCGTTTTTCTTGAAATAGGGCAGCACTGCCTGAATGCAGTGAAGGGTGCCGAAAAAATTGATGTCCATGACGCGGCGGAAGGTCTCAAGGTCCTGATTTTCAAAATAGCCTTCGGTCAGAATCCCGGCGGAGTTGATGAGAATATCGGGGGGGCC
>PCSG01000411.1:10860-10935 GCA_002772195.1 Desulfobacterales bacterium CG23_combo_of_CG06-09_8_20_14_all_51_8
TCGGCCACATCGCAGGAAAATGCCGCGACCTGCTGATTTTGCGGGGCTTCGGACAGGAGTGACGCCCGTACATTC
>PCSG01000411.1:11130-13158 GCA_002772195.1 Desulfobacterales bacterium CG23_combo_of_CG06-09_8_20_14_all_51_8
CTCGTCGGGCGCAATTTTTTCCCGGTGTTTTTTGATCATGGCTTGATGTTTTTTGTCATCCAGGCGTTTCTGTCGGGCCTGGCGGCTGACGCGGGTTTTTTGCGCATCGGCGCATCGGTCAGGGCGTCCGCCATGAGTTCGACAAAACGCTCGATGGCTGCTTCCTTGTTGGCCAGTTGGCTGCGGTGGCGCTGGGACACGATGTGCAGCCGCTGATTTTTGGTGATCCGGGTTTTCAGGCGGGACAATATCCGCTCTTTCTGGTCCGGATTGAGGCTGCCTGACTGGCCCACATCAAACCACAGGGTGATGCGGGTGCTGACCTTGTTGACATGCTGGCCCCCGGGGCCGCTGCTGCGGGTCGCGGAAAAGGTCAGTTCGCTTTCATCAATGAAAAGGTCGTCGGTGATGTGGATCATGGAAATATTTTATCCATTATCTTCGTGGTAAGGGTTTCCCTTATGCATAGCATTCCAGCGCTGAAAAAAAAATAAAAAAACCTGTATCCGATTTATTCCATAAATACCGGGTATAAGTGGGTGTTGAAAAATTCACAGCGCTATGATACTTCAACATTTCCCAGGGCAGGGAGGATCAGCCGGTTTGCGCCGGCTCCTTCGGTTACCAGGTTGGTGAAACAGTTGCATCAGCGATAAGGTAAGGGGCGTCATGGATGTATAATCATTTTTTCGGGTTCCGGGAGCGGCCGTTTAAACTGGTCCCGGATCCGGATTATCTGTTTCTGAGTCAAAGCCATGAAGAGGCCTTGGCCCATCTGCGCTACGCGGTCAAAGACGGGGAAGGATTTGTCGAAATCATCGGCGAAATAGGCACGGGCAAGACCCTGCTGTGCCGCACCTTTTTAGAAAGTTTAGGCGATGACGTGGAATCCGCCTATGTTTTCAATCCCCGGATGGACGCCCTGGACCTGTTGAAAACGGTTTGTGATAAGTTCGGCATTCCGTCATCGTCCCATGCTTCCATCAAAGCCCTCATTGACGCCTTGAATGTGTTTTTAATTGAAAAAAAAGCAGCCGGGAAAAAGGTGGCCCTTGTCATCGACGAGGCCCAGAATCTGAGCCGGGACATGCTCGAGCAGATTCGGCTCTTGTCCAACCTGGAAACCACAAAGGACAAACTGCTTCAGATCATTCTGGCGGGCCAGCCCGAACTGGGAATAATTCTCGATGCCTGGGAGTTGCGTCAGCTCCGGCAGCGGATTTCCCTGCGCTGTCGGTTAAATCCCCTGAGCCCCGCTGAAACCCGGCGCTATATTACTCATCGAATTCAGGTGGCGTCCGAGGCTGACCAGGCGTCGGCGCAGGTCTTTTCAAGACGCGCGGCCCGCCGGATTTATCAGTTTTCAAAAGGCATCCCCCGCCTGATCAACATGGCCTGCGACCGGGCCCTGCTGGCCGCCTATACTCGGAACCGCCGCACCGTATCCAGCGCTGTGGCGGCATCCGCCATCCGGGAACTGGCCGCTCCCACCGACGCCCGGCGGCATTTTCCGGCAAAGACTGTCGGAAGCCTTATGGCCCTTTCCGTCCTGTGTGCCGTCGTTATAATCGGGTTGGTCTATTTCAGGGATGGATTCCCCGTGACTCCCCGGAAACCGGACGTGAATGCTCACGCGCCCGCCATGGAAACGCAAAAATCCGAGGATTTTTTAGAAGAAAAAACTCCTGGGACTGATTCGTCCGATCCGGTCGCTGCGCCGTCGGGAGAAATAAAAAGCCATTCGGAGTCCATGGATTTTCTGAAATTCATCGCTGACAACCCCGGGGCGTTTTCAAAAACCGCGTCCTTTGAAAAACTTCTGAAAATATGGGGCAGGGAGAGTCAACTGCTTCCGGATTCCAGCGAGATGACTGATGATCCGGATTTTTTTTCACGCGCCGCCCGGCCAAACAGTTTGACTCTCACCCTTGTTGACGGGGATATGGAACGTATCGTGCGGTTAAATCTTCCGGCGATTTTGAAATTCATTCTTCCTTCCGGGGGCGGCCCGATCTATATGACCGCGGT
>PCSG01000411.1:13346-13649 GCA_002772195.1 Desulfobacterales bacterium CG23_combo_of_CG06-09_8_20_14_all_51_8
CGCTGCCACCCCGGTGGCACAGGAGTTGAGCAGAGTGCGTAAAAAGGGCCCAGCCCTTGAAACCGGCGCCTGAGCTGATGTCGGGGCGGACGGTGAAGCCCGGCCAGTCCGCCAGGCGGGAGAGCACTCTACACTATCTCCTAAAAAAATTATACCAGATTTTCGGTTGGAATTTCTGGCGCCGTCTCGATTTAGGGAGTATTTTAGAAAAATTCCGCCGGGACCCCCGCCACCAGGAAACCGCGCTGGCCTGCTTTGCCATCGCCGACGGGGTGATTAATCGCCTCAGCGCCGCACCCCAAG
>PCSG01000197.1:0-5468 GCA_002772195.1 Desulfobacterales bacterium CG23_combo_of_CG06-09_8_20_14_all_51_8
TGAAACCCCCGCAAAATCCGCGCCCGCATAGGAGCACCAGTTGCAGGCGAAAGTGAGAATCTTTTCCGAAGGATGATCGGCCAGCATGGCGTCCATCTGGCGGGTGATCTGGTCATCCGTGGAATGGTTCATGACAATGGCGCCGAAAGCGCATTCCGCGGCGCAGGTGCCGCACCCGGCGCAAGCCGCCGTATTCACCACAGCCGGCGTTTTTTTCTGGGTGTCCACGCTAATCGCGTTATACGGACACACGGTCGCGCATTTGCCGCAGGACACGCAATGCTCAGCGATCACCTCGGCGGTGATGGGTTCGGTGGTGATGACGCCCCGGTGCATGAGCCGGATGGCCCGCACCGCCGCCGCAGACCCCTGGGTCACGCTTTCCTTGATATCCTTGGGGCCTTCGGCGCATCCGGCATAAAAAATCCCCCGGGTGGCCGCATCCACGGGCTGAAGTTTGGGATGGGCCTCCAGGAAAAATCCATCGGACGTGAGCTGAAGACCCATCATTTCCTGGAGCCGATGGGTCCCGGCGGACGGTTTGACGCCCAGGGCCAGCACCATCAGGTTCAGGTCATGATATTCAATGCGGCCCGTGCCGGTATTTTCCACCGCCACCCGCACGCTGCCGTCCGCCAGCTCCTCGATGCTGCCGGGCAGCCCCCGGACATACTGAACGCCCAGCCGGCGGCTGCGGTTGTATAGGTCTTCAAACCCTTTGCCGAAGGCCCGGATATCAATATAAAACACCTTGATTCCCATATCCGGATAATGCTCTTTGAGCACGAGGGTGCTTTTAATGGTGTTCATGCAGCAGACGTTGGAACAATAAGGCCCGCCTTTCTGATGGGACCGGGAGCCCACGCACTGAATAAACCCGACCGATTGCGGGGTCTTCCGATCCTTCGGCCGGATCAGGGCGCCTTTGGTAGGGCCTCCGGCATTGACCATGCGCTCCAGTTCCAGGCTGGTCATGACGTTTTCATACCGGGTATAGCCATACTCGTCCATTTCCCGGGGATCATAGGGTTCGAGGCCCGTTGCCACGATAATGGACCCGACATTGACATTGAAATCCTGATCCGACATGTGGAATTGGATGCATTTCTTGTCGCAGGCATCGGCGCACTTGGTACACCCGTTGCCCAGACATTCATTCATATTGATGGCATACGCGGACGGGACCGCCTGGGGAAAGGGCATGAAAACCGCCCGGCGGGACGACAATCCTACGTTGAATTCATCCGGGTAAACCACCGGGCAGGCCTTGGCGCACTCACCGCAGGCCGTGCACGCGGATTCATCCACATACCGGGCTTTTTTTAAGATACGGACATTAAAATTCCCCACAAAGCCCTTGACTTCCGAAACTTCACTTAAGGTATGCAGCGTTATATTGGGATGCCGACCGACATCCGCCATTTTCGGCCCGAGAATTCAGATGGAACAGTCCATGGTGGGAAATGTCTTGTCGAGCCGGGCCATCATCCCGCCGATGGACGGGCTTTTTTCCACCAGAATCACCTCGTATCCCGTGTCCGCAAGATCGAGAGCCGCCTGAATGCCGGCAATGCCGCCGCCGATCACCAGGGTCCGCTTGGTCAAGGGAACCACCTGTTCGGTCAGGGACCACAACAGTCCCACCCGGGCCACCGCCATTTTGACCAGATCTTCGGCCTTGGCCGTGGCGGCGTCGGGTTCCTGCATATGCACCCAACTGCACTGTTCCCGCAAGTTCGCCATTTCCATCATAAACGGATTAAGGCCCGCTTTTTTCATCATCTGCCGGAAGGTGGGCTCATGGAGCCTTGGGGAACAGGACGCCACGACGATGCGGTTCAGCCCGTTTTCCGTTATATCTTCGATCATTTCCATCTGGCCGGGTTCGGAGCACGCATAGGTGATTTCCTTTGAAACCATCACGCCTTCCAAGCCCGCCGCGCTTTCCGCCACCCGCGCGCAATCCACGGTCTGGGCGATGTTTAAACCGCACCGGCACACATACACGCCGATGCGGGGATTGTCGGCAACCACCCCCGGCGCCATCGTTAAAATTTCCATTGTTTCCCTCTCGATAGTATCCAAAATTCCTTACAAAGGAATGCTGTTTTTTGTCGGGATTGGAATCCCGACCTGCCATTTTTCCGTTGTCCACGATCCGTAGGCCGGGTTTCCAACCCGGCATTGATCCATTCCTTTGTAAAAGGATTTTTGGTGGATTACGCTTCGCTAATCCACCCTACGAATTTCCACCTTCCAAAATCACAAATCCAAAATTCCTACTCCCAACAAATGGTTTCCCGGATCACGCGGGTCAGGTCCATGACTTCCATTTTCAGCCCGTCGCCCTGAAATGGGTCTTCCATGGCGCACTGAAGATGGATCTGGCACTTGGGGCAGGCCGTCACCAGCAGGTTGGTGCCGGTTTCCCGGGCCTGACGGAGCCGTTTCACCTGCATGGCCTTGCTGTAAGCGTCGCACCCGGTCCAGGCAGAGTTGCCGCAGCACATGGAAACATCCTTATAATCCTTCATTTCCGCGAACTTGTCCGGAGAAATCCGCTGGAGCAGTTTGCGCGGCAGATCCTTTAAGGCGTCAAAACTGTTCAAGCGGCAGGAGTCCTGAAACGTCATCCGATGATCCGTGGGACGAAAGGCCACCGCGCCTTTGTCAATCTGCTGTTCAAGAAACTCATAAATATGGGTCACCTTAAAACCGGTTTCTATCCCGAACCGGCGATAATCCTTGGCCAGGGTCCGATAACACTCCGGGCAGGCGGTCACGACTTCTTCGATCCCCTGACCTCTGATCATCTCCACGTTGAGCCGGGCAAGCGCGAGAAAATTTTCCCGGTCCCCGGACCAGAGCAGATCATGGCCGCAGCACCGCTCATTTTCAAGGATGGCCGGCGCGACATCAAAAAAATTCATCAGCCGAAGGCTGTCCGTTAAAACATCCGTGGTCCGGATCCCCAGGTGATTTCTGAAAAATGTGTCAAAATACGGGGCACACCCGCCGAAAAAAAGGACTTTGCTGGTCTGATCCAGCCGGATATCTTCGGGCATGTTGCCCCACCGGCGGGTAGTCACGGCCGGGGATGTCATGGCGCGCATCAGGGACTGGAAAAAACCGCCGTGGGCCTGATGGGAATCCCCAACCTCACGGCTTTTGACCAGGGCGCGGACATCGCCGATAAACTCCGGAAAATTGACCCCGGACGGACACCTGGCATAACAGATGCCGCAGGTCAGGCAGGACCAGATATCTTCGGCAATCTCTTTTGCCTCCATGTTTCCGGCGATAACTGCACCTGCGATGGCCCGAGGGGAAAAGGGCTTGCCGGCCAGGGCCAGGGGGCAGGAAGCAGTGCATTTGCCGCAGTCCTGGCACTCGTAAACATTGTGAACCGCCAGAATTTCCGAAAACGAAACCGGGCGGGACGCGGCCGCGACCTCTTTGGGGGACGGCGTCACCGGGGATTTGCCCAAGGATTTAATGGTATGGCAAAAGGTCAGAAGAAAATCCTCAAAGGCATCCACGTCATCCGGCAGAAAGGTCCCGAGTTGCAGGCGATCCCGGTCCAGCCCGAGGAGGGCGAGAATTTCCCGGGTATCTTCGGTCACATGGGTGGCGCTTTCCGTGCCTACGCCATAACGGCAGGACCCCGCCTTGCATCCGGCAAGGATCACGCCGTCCGCCCCCATCTCAAAGGCCTTGAACAACAGGGCTTTTGTCATCCTTCCGGCGCAGGGAATCCGGACCATGCTGATTTCCGGCGGAATCCGGCCGCCCCTGGCCTGAACGGCCTCATAGGCCGCATAGGCCCCCCAATTGCATAAAAACAGAATAATTTTATAATTTTTAGAATCGTCCATGCGAGCCTTTCAGTTTACCAAAATCTCCCCGATGGTCTTTTCCAGAAAAATCTGATCCCGGAACGGGCTGTCCGCCGCGCTGGACGGACATACGGAAATGCAATTGCCGCATCCCTTGCACAGGGTTTCATCCACCACCGCGAACCACCCCCCGATTTCATTGCGCTGCATGGTAATGGCGCGGTAGGGACACAACGCGAAACACCGTCCGCACCCCCGGCATCGGTCCCTGTCCACCGTTACCGTAAATCCTTTGTGCTGACGAGGTCCCCGGGGCATGACGGCGGCGGCCATGACGGCGGCGGCAACCCCTTTCTGGCGGTTTGAAACGGAAATTCCCGGAGGGTCCGCCACAAACAGGCCGCTCACGGAAGTCATGCACGGATAAATAAACGGAATACCCGTGATCCCGGCTTTCTGCAGAAAAGCGGTAACCGCCCGGCCGCCGGTCCCGTCGGCTCCATCTATGTAGGGCACCCGTCCCCGGACTGTTTCTCCCAGAATCACCGTGCCGGCCTGAAACTGCTGTTCCGCATCGCCCATCAGCACCGTAATCTGGAACGCGCCCAGGCTTCCGGCGATCCGCATCACCCGGGAGCCTTTGAAAGACAGGAGATTGGCATGATGGTAGACGCCTTCCAGGGGCTTGTCTTTGGCGCCGAAAAGAAACACGTCAATGCCCGCGTCCGCCAGGGTCCGCGCGCTTTCCACAGCGGCTTCGCTCTCGCCGATCACGGCGGTGGGGAAATTATAATTCCCGGCCGGGGCCGCAAACGGCCGCAGGCTCCGTGCCCGGCGCACGGACCGGCGGATCATGCCGCAAAATTTGTCCACGGCCAGGTCCGGGTCATTGGAGAGATCGGTCAACACCTCATTTCGGATATTGCAAGTCATCACCATGGAACGGCTGATGCCCGTGGCCGTGAACAGGGCGTCCTTCAAGCGGCTGCGCTGGTCCGTGCAGGAACTGCACACAAAATTAAGCGGACAGCAGACACAGGAGGCCAGCACCAAGCGGGTGATCCCTTTTTCCCGCACGGTTTTTAAAATCGCGGCCGTGCCTTCAGGAGTGCAGGCGGATACCACCGACTCCGTGTGCAGGATGAAATCGCCATATAACAAATCTTCCAGAAACCGGTCCATTTCAGGATGCCATCCAAGGGAATCATTGCATCGGCAGGCGAATACACCGATTTTGATCTCTTCCGCGAGTCCCGATCCCGGGGGAGAGAATGAGATTCCCCGGCCTTTCTGGCGCTGGGACGTCTTGCTGAGCATCACCATGGCGCGGCCGGCCGCGGCAAATCCCCGAGTCATCATGTCGCTGACATCCGGCCGGGAGGCCGCAGGCCCATAGGCCCGGATAATATCATCCCCCCGCACCATCGGGGCCGCATCCGGGTCCGCGATAATCACCACCCCGGCATGTTCGGTTAGTTCCTGAACCGGGTCATCGTGGCGGATGGCCCCGATGGCGGCGCAGGCCTGGACGCATTCCATGCAGTCCGAGCAGACCCCGCACTGGAGACAGCGCCGGGCTTCTTCCCTGGCCTGGGCGGCGGTAAGCCCCAGAGCCACCTCGTCAAAATTGAA
>PCSG01000197.1:5485-8115 GCA_002772195.1 Desulfobacterales bacterium CG23_combo_of_CG06-09_8_20_14_all_51_8
TTCGTTCCGGCATGGGCACCCGGTGGACAAGGGGAAGATCCTGTGGCACTGGTGTAAAATCCCGGTCAATTCCCCGGACCGTCTGGGATTCCGGCGCAGGAATCCCGCAGATATCTTCAAGTATCCGTAACGCCGCCGCCCGGCCCTGGGCCATGGCATGCACCACGGATGACGCTCCGGAAGCCGCGTCTCCGGCGGCATAGACGTTTTTCATGCGGGTGCGAAAATTATCGGTGACGGCGATCAGCCCCTTATCATTGATTTCCGGCCAATGCTTATTTTTCTCCGGGGCAAAGGCCCCGGTCTGGCCGATGGCCACAAAGGCCCGGTCAAACGCGAGAAAAAACGCTTCGCTGTCCTTGACGATCACCGGCCAGGCAATGCCGTTCGCATCCTTTGGACCCGGCTGGGTGGGCCGGCATTTAAGGCGATTGAGTCGCCCGTTTTCGCCTTCAAAGGCCATCACCTTGGTGCTGTCGAAGAGCTTAATTCCCTCGGCGGCGGCCTCAATAACTTCTTCTAGATCCGCCGGAATCTTCTCTTTGGAAAACCAGGACACGATGGTGACATCCGCGCCGATGCGGCAGAGGGCCCGGGCCAGGTCATAGGCGGCGTTGCCGTCGCCGATCACCGCGACTTTTTCCGTAAGCGACGTCACTTCGCCGCGATACAAACGCGTAAGAAAATCAATGCACCCGCACACCCCCTCCATATCTTCCCCGGGAACGCCCAGCCGCCGGTCGGCCCAGGAGCCGGGGGTGAGGAGGACCGCGTCAAATTTTTGGACGAGTTTTGCAAGACCGTCCTTGCCGTCAATGGCGTGATCCGTGATGATGTCAACGCCCAGGGACTTGATCCAGGAGAGCTCCCGTTCCAACACGACCCGGGGCAGACGGTGGGGGCCGATGCCGTATCGCAGGAGCCCGCCGGCCTGTTTTTCTTTTTCATAAATCGTCACCGCGCAGCCGGCGCGGGCCAGTTCCGCGGACGCCGCAAGGCCCGCCGGGCCGGAACCCACCACCGCGATTTTATTCAGAGGAGGCCCTCCGGGTATCTTTTCAACAGTGACGTCGGATTCATAATCCGCCAGAAACCGCTTGATGTCCCGAATGGCCACCGCATCATCGTGTTCCGACCTGCGGCACACGGCTTCACAGGGATGGGTGCAGATCCGGCCGCAGATGCCGGGCAGCACATTCTTTTCCCGAATCAGGGCCAGGGCCTCCGCGAACCGCCCCTCCTTGACAAGCGCCACATATCCCTGAACATTGACCCCCAGAGGGCAGGCTTCCCGGCACAAGGGCAAGCGCCGCTTGTCGATCACGGCGCGGCCCGGCAGGCTCTGGCGGCTGTTAAAAGAAATGGCGTTCTCCGCCGAACAGTTCTGAACCGGACAGACCGCCACGCACCGGCCGCAAAGAATGCACTTTGCCGGGTCTACAAAGGTGGGAAGCCGGGTGATGCCCACCCGGAAACCCTCCCGGCTGTGCTTGATGCTTGTGATGCGGCCGGGCAGAATGCATTTGATGGCCGGATTTCGCAAAATCCGGATCAGGCCCGGACGATGGGCATGGGCGAAGGCCACCCCGGACTTCATGCGGGACCCGTCCATCGACAATTTCCGGTCCATGTCCGTGTCCGTATCCACCAGCGTCACCGGAATCCCGAGTTCCCCCAGCTTGTTGGCGGCCGCGATGCCTGCCGGCGTCGCGCCGATGACGACCACCCGGTGAAGTCTTTCTTTCGGGCTTTTCATGGCATGGCCCCCGTCTGTCCTGATGCTTTGCGGACCCGGCCCTTGAGGAGCGACAGTCCGAATTCATAGCCTTTGGTAAATGCCTGAATGTTCATTTTTTCCGTTCCCTTGGGCACCGACCCCATGACCGCGTCTTTTGCGGCGTCCAAGGTGGTGGCCCCCGCAACCGCCGTGACAAACCCCACCATGATGATATTGGCCATCATTTTGCGGCCCAGTTCCTCGGCCATGCGGGTGGCTGGAATGGAAAAGCATTCCCGGTCGTCCGTGGGCGTTACCAGGTCCCGGTCAATGATGAGAATCCCGCCCGGCTTGAGGGCGTCAATGTATTTTTCATAGGCGGACTGGGACATGCAGACCAACAGATCCGGTGTTTTGATATAGGGATACTGAATGATTTTTTCTGAAATAATCACCTGGGCTACGCAGGCCCCGCCCCGGGATTCCGGCCCGTAGGACTGGACCAGGGTGCTTTCCCGGCCGTCCCCCAGGGCCGCGGCCATGCCCAGAATTTTTCCCGCCAGAATGATGCCCTGCCCGCCGAACCCGGTGACAATGATCTCTTGGCGTTTGTTTGTCTGAGAATCTTTCATTTTTTTCTGTCCTATCAGAAGATTGAGGACTGTTATCATTCTTCAAGCAACCTTATCGAAAAAGTTTGAAGTTTAAAGTGATCTAAAGTGACTAAAGTTCCGGACTGCGCTATCCGCGCAATCATTTTTATTTAAAAACTGAAAATGCCGAAGGCATTCACCACAACTTTAGATCACTTCAAACTTTAGATCACTTCAAACTTTTATTTAGTGCCTGACAGAAAACCCCGGATTTTTTCTCGGCCGGGCAAAAAATTTTAGAAATTTTTTCCTGCTCTTTG
>PCSG01000243.1:0-147 GCA_002772195.1 Desulfobacterales bacterium CG23_combo_of_CG06-09_8_20_14_all_51_8
TCAAGCATATTGCCGGCCGGGGATATACCTTTATTCATGGGGATCTGGTGACGGTGCTGGAATCCGAGCTGGCGGCCCTGGAAGTGGTTGATCATGTTCTATCCCATGATATCCGTCTGGGCGTTAATTACTGCTCTTTTGTTTACA
>PCSG01000243.1:189-2496 GCA_002772195.1 Desulfobacterales bacterium CG23_combo_of_CG06-09_8_20_14_all_51_8
GGATCATCCGCAAACCCTATGAAGACATCACGGAAAAGGGATTTATCCGAACGCTCTCTTTCACGGGGCCGACCGACCGCCTGGCTGAAACAGCAGAATGGCTGAAAGCCGATGAAACGGTCCCGGCAACCGACTGGTTTTTTGATCCCAAAGCCGGTCGCTTATATGTTTGCCTGCGTGTCGCGGACCGGATGGATGCCACGGATTTGACGGCCTCTGTCTATTACGCCGAGGCCACGCTGCTCCCCGCCATTACGTATCTAAATCCATTCCGGGAGATTCGCCTCACCCGGAATAAAAAAATTTTTGTGGAGCGGACCCGGCGACTGGCGCCGACGCCTGTGCCCCAAGAATTTCTGTCTCCCGGTGGTTTTGCCGGAGCCCTGGCAACCTGGGAAATTTCAGAATCGTTTGAGGGAATCCCTCATGGACTGGCGGATTATTACTGACTGCCGGAAGCAGATTTCAGTGAAAATGAGAATTATTAGTTCGCATCATCGGGCAAATCCGGAAAGAGAAGTTCTTAATTTTGCCTTAAACGTCCTTCAAATCCATTGCTGGATGCGGAAATAAAGCATTTTAAATAATGGTATGCTTCTTGCTGTAATGCCATAAAATCTGTGTACTCACCCGCAGGTCTTTCCGGTGAGCGTATTTATTAAAAACGCAGAATCGCAAAGGGAAAAAAATGATTGTCAAAACGGTCTTCCCGGCCTCTCAAGCCACCGCCATTGACGAGAACGACGACGAACCTCCGAGTTCGATAGCCTTTTTGTCTTTAATGGATGAGACCGCTCCAGCAGCGCTTTCCCAGGCGCTCCCTTGTTTATTTTCTTTCTTCCTTTCCCGAATTCAGCACTTTCCGAAACGATTCAGACTTCCATCATTTATTAATATTTATCAGTACTCCGAGCATAAACAAACGTTAGGGCACGACCCCGAAGCCCTATGCTCCGACCCCGAGCCCAGACCCGGCACTCGAAATTCGATGCCGGCGCCGGGCCTTTATATAAGAACCATTTGTTCCGATTTATGTTTTTTAACCAAACAGCAACTAAAATTCTCTTAAAGGAGAAAACCATGCAGCAAACCAACCAAGTGAAAGTCCATTCCGAGGATTCAAAACAGGAAAAAATGGAAGCGCCGGCGAACCCGGACCCCCTGGGTAGTGGGTCCGCACTATTGTCGTCCGTGAGACGACAACACGTTTCCATTGTTCCCAAAGACAAAGGGTTTATCCATGAACAGACATCTCCAAAAACAATTGCTTTCCGGAACCGGTTTTATCCGGACATTTCCGATGAACAATGGAACAGCTGGCAATGGCAGGTTAGTAACCGGATCAGCAAGCCGGAACAGTTAAAACGATTTTTGAATCTTTCGTCCGCCGAGCTGGGGGCATTTCAGCAGTTAAAAACAAAATTACCGATGGGCATTACGCCTTATTATATGGGGCTGCTGCCCGAAGACGAACCGGATCACCCCCTAAGACGTTCCGTGATCCCCACCCTTTATGAATTTGTGGTCATGCCTGGCGAAGAAAACGATCCCTTAGGCGAAGAAAATCAAAGCCCGGTCCCGGGGCTGGTTCATCGCTATCCGGACCGGGTCCTGTTTTTGGTCACCGATTTCTGCTCAACCTATTGCCGGTATTGCACCCGTTCGCGGATGGTCGGCGCCGGCAAGCTTTTTCCCAGCGAGCTTCGCTTGAAAAAAGCCATCGAATATATCCGCAACACGCCTTCCGTGCGCGACGTGCTTATTTCCGGAGGCGACCCGTTGACCTTAAACAACGAGCGACTGGACTGGCTGCTCACGTCGCTGCGGGAAATTCCGCATGTGGAGATTATCCGCATCGGCACCAAAGTGCCCGCAGTGCTTCCGCAACGGATTACCCCGCGGCTGATCCAGATGCTCCAAAAACATCACCCGCTCTGGATGAGTCTTCATTTCACTCATCCGGACGAATGCACGCCGGAATCCTATGCGGCCTGTCGGCATCTTGCGGATGCGGGCATTCCGCTGGGGTCTCAAACCGTTCTTTTAAACGGCATCAATGATTCGGTGGATGTCATGAAAAGCCTGGTGCATCACCTGATGAAAATGCGGGTGCGGCCCTATTATCTCTACCAATGCGATCCCATATCGGGTTCGGGCCATTTTCGAACTTCCGTGCAGAAGGGCATCTCGATTATCCAGGGATTAAGAGGCCACACCAGCGGCTATGCGGTGCCGAATTACGTGATCGACGCCCCCGGCGGCGGCGGTAAAATTCCGTTGATGGCCAATTACGTGGTCGGACGGGAA
>PCSG01000243.1:2506-8177 GCA_002772195.1 Desulfobacterales bacterium CG23_combo_of_CG06-09_8_20_14_all_51_8
TCGTGCTGCGCAACTATGAAAACAAGGAATTCCGGTATCCGGATTCCGCCGGGAATTAGTTCTTCCGGGCGCGGCAGGCGAAACAACTTTAATTAAAGAAGAGGGAATGGAAGCACCCTGTGCGCTTTCATTCCCTCCTTTGTAAGGAAGCCAAAAAATGAAAATCGGACTGACCTATGACCTGCGCTCAGAATACCTCGCCATGGGTTACAGTGATGAAGAAACAGCGGAATTCGACCGGGATGACACCATCGAAGCCATCGAAGCCGCGCTGCATGTTATGGGCCATGCGACAGACCGCATCGGCGCGGGCAAAAGCCTGATCCAGCGCCTCTCGGCCGGAGACCGATGGGACCTGGTGTTTAATATCGCTGAAGGACTCCACGGCATCGCCCGGGAAGCCCAGGTGCCGGCGATTTTAGATCTTTATCAAATTCCCTATACCTTCTCGGACCCACTGGTCATGAGCCTTTCCCTGCACAAAGGGATGACCAAGCAGGTTGTGGGCGGTTTTGGGTTTCCGACGGCGGCATTCATCGTCGTTGCGGATGCCGGCGAAACTGAGCAAGTCGCCTTTAAACCACCTTATTTTATTAAGCCCGTGGCCGAAGGCACCAGCAAAGGCGTGACCCCGGATTCCATTGTCCGGAACCGAGATCAGCTTGCGGCTGCCTGCGGCCGGATGATTCATCAATTTCATCAGCCGGTTCTGGTGGAACAGTATCTGCCGGGCCGGGAATTCACCACCGGCATTCTCGGCACCGGCGCATCGGCAAAAGTGTTGGGAACCATGGAAGTGCTCCTTTTGGCGGATGCGGATTCTGAAATTTACTCCTATGATAACAAAAAACGCTATGAAGAAGTGGTGAAATACCGCTTCGTAAGGCCGGAAGACGATGCGACCGTTGCCAAAACGGAAAAAACGGCCCTGGGGATCTGGCAGGCCCTGGGATGCCGGGACGCCGGGCGCATGGATTTCCGCTGTGACGAACAGGGGCAGCCTTCTTTTCTGGAGGTAAACCCGTTGGCCGGTCTTCACCCGAAACATTCGGATTTGCCGATTCTCTGCAATCTCATGGGCATACCCTATAATGATCTGATCAAAACCATCCTGTCGTCTGCTCAAAAACGGATCAGCAGCCTTTCAAAACCCGATAAAGGCGGACCGAAATGCGGGTAACCGTCGTCCATAATGCTGCTTCAGACCAAAGCCTGCCGGATGAGCAGGACGTCCTGGTTCAAGTGGAAACCGTATGCGCGGCCCTGGCCACTCTCGGCCATGAAGCGCGGCCCATGCCCTGCAACCTCGACCTGTCTGATCTGCGTCTCCGGCTTAATGCGCACGAACCCGATCTGGTCTTTAATCTGGTGGAATCCCTGGACGGAAAAGGGCGATTAATCCACGTGGTCCCGTCTGCTTTAGACGCATGGGCGATTCCCTATACCGGCGCGCCTGCCGACGCCATGCTCCTTACATCCAATAAAATCCTGGCAAAGGAGCGGATGGAAGCCGCAGGGCTTTTGACGCCGCACTGGATCGGGCCGTACCCAAAAGATTGCCACTGGCGAATGGCAAACCATGCGGATTTGAGTTCCAACCGTTGGATCATCAAATCCGTTTGGGAGCATGCGTCTCTGGGACTGGAAGATGATGGACTGGTGGGGGGCAAAGATTCGGCGGCCCTGACGAAAATTTTAAAGAACCGGTCTGCCGGACTGGGCGGGGCCTGCTTTGGCGAACGTTTTATTGACGGACGGGAGTTTAACCTCTCAATTCTGGCCGGGCCAAACGGACCCGAAGTTCTGGCCCCGGCTGAAATCGTGTTTGAAGGATATGGCCCTGACAAGCCCCGCATTATCGGTTACCGGGCCAAATGGGACACGTCCTCATACGAATACCGCCACACCCGGCGGTCTTTTGATTTTCCCGCCGAAGACGCCCTTTTGCTGGCGGCGCTTGAAAAATCAGCCCTCAGGTGCTGGCGGATTTTCGGGCTGAAGGGATATGCCCGGGTGGATTTCCGGGTGGATGACGCTGGCCGAATCTGGATTCTCGAAGTCAACGCCAATCCCTGCATTTCGCCGGATGCGGGGTTCGCCGCCGCTCTTGAGCGCTCGAGCATCCGTTTCCCGGATGCCTTGGCCCGGATTCTCGAAGATGCGCAAGCCCTTCGTCAGGTCAGCCCGGCTCCGGAAGGAGAAATAATTTCCGTTGGAAGTCCCATCGCCGACCCCGTCTCCTCCCACGCAGCCATGGATGAATTAGCCTTTCGCCATGAGGTATTCCCCAGGGACGTGGATGCCGTAAGGCGGCTTGCGGCGTCCACCGGTTTTTTCTATCCATCTGAAGTGGATGTGGCGGCGGAACTCGTGACGGAGCGCCTGGCCAAAGGAGATGAAAGCGGGTATTATTTTACCTTATGCGAAAAAGATGGTCACCTGATCGGCTTTACCATTTACGGGCCGATTCCCTGCACGGCAACAAGCTTTGACATCTACTGGATTGCCGTTCGTCCGGATTATCAGGGAAAGGGCCTGGGAAAAATCCTGATGCAAAAAACCGAAGACTTGATCCGGGATGCCGGCGGCCGGCGGATTTATATCGAAACATCGGATCGTCCCCAATATGCGGGAACCCGAAAATTTTATCAGCGATGCGGATACCTCCGGGCCGCCCTCTTGGAAGATTTTTACGGCCCGGATGACGCAAAAGCGATTTATGTAAAAATCTTCGCCATTGAAATCCTTACCGGATCATCCCCAGCACCGGCAGGGTAAATGACTTTGAGATGGCGCTGTCTGTCAGGATCTTCAGCTTGTCCTGATACCAGCCTTTTTCCTTTTTTTTGTTGCTGACGCGCAATTCGTAAAAACAAATTCGGCCGTGTTTTTTCTCTTCAAGGGTATAGGCGATATTTTCTCCGGATTCCGCGGTGACGCTCGTGATTTTGAAAGGGTTCTCGGCGGCCGGGGTAATGGTCACCATGACTGAAACCGGCTGATCCGGTGTCCCGGTCAGGCGAATGACCTTGGCGGAGAATTCGGCAACGGGTTTGACGCGGCCTTCGATGGTCAAAGATGTTTCTTTTGCATTCGGGTCGCTGGTGCGCACCGTGATGATCTTCTTGACGGTCTCGCCGCCCATACCTTTGGTTTCCAGCCGGATATCAATGGTCCCCTCGCCGCCGGGAGGGATCTGCCGCGGGAAATCGGCAGCCGTGCACCCTCAGTCGGTTTTCACCTCAAGAATATCCAGAGGGGCTTTCCCCTTGTTTTGAACCACAAACCCGCAGGTGACTTCCTGGTCTTCAAACACCGGGGCAAATTCATATCGGGTTTGGGGGAAAAAGGTCCCGGAAGCCGCCGGCGTTTCGGCCAGGGCCGAAACGGCAAACATCAGACCCGCCAGCATCAGCCATAAGAAAATAAAAAAATTGGGCCTGACAAGCTTCAAAATCGTAAATCTCATTTTCTGAAAACTCTCTTGTTTAATTAACAAATAAATGAAGAAAAGAAAAAAATCAATCAAGGAATCCCTGATTTTTAACTTCTGAAACCCTGATTTTTTCCTGCCTGAAAATCCCTCCCCGCCGGTTGATATTGCAAATCCCCCTGCACCGGTGATATATAACACCGGTCATTATTTTTGAAACCATCCATCATCCGCAAAATTTAAAGAACGGATCCCATGTCGCGTTTTCTCCAAAAATCCCGTGCGCTTCGCTGGTTGAAAAAATTCCTGATCATCTTTGCGGCAGTCATACTGACCACTATCCTGCTCATATCCGCCGCCGTCATTTTTCTTCCCGCAGCCGTATCCACCCAAACAGCTCACCAACTTATTGAATCCCAGGTTTCCAAGGTCCTGGCCCGGGACGCGCGCATCAAAGCACTTGACTGGTCTTGGAAAAACGGCCTTGTGATTCAAGGTTTTTCAATTCCTGACTCGCCCCATTATTCTGAAAATCAAATTATTTATATTGATGAAATTAAAGTAAAACCTGACATAAAAAAAATGATCCGCCGCATTGCGTGTCTGGAGATTGAAGTTTCCGGTCTGAATGTTCGGATCATCAAAAATCCGGACGCAAGTCTTAATATTGATTCCCTTGGGAAAAAGCCCGCATCCGGAGACCTTTCTCCTGCGTTACCCGGTGAAGAAAAAAAAGAAGATGAGAAAAAACAGGATGAAAAAAAGGATGCAAAAGAAACGCCGCCTGCCAAGTCCTTTGCGCTATCAATAGATATATTCGCACGCATTCGGCTTTCAGACATCAATCTCTCCTATGATGACCGTATAAAAAAAGAACGATACGCGATTTCCGATCTTGAATTCACTTTAGATGCGCCTTCCGTCAAAACCGCGCCCATGACCCTGGCCCTTGCGGCAGATATCAAAATCAACGATCAGAATATTCCCCGCTCCACTCTTACGGCGAATGTCAAAAATCTGTTTGATGCAGACGGGGCTTTCGCGATCAATGCCCTGACCGCCGCACTTGACGCGGATTTGCCGGGAATCATCGCCCGTATCCGGGCGGATATGGCCGCATCAGAAATCAGGGCTGATGTCCAGATGGATCTTGCCAGGATAGCTTCCGTTTTCCAGCCCCTGATTCCGGCTTTTCCAACACCTTCGGATATCGGCGGGACGCTTTCCTTGAACGTCAAAACCAATACCGGCCCCAATGCCCCCCTGGCCTTTGACGCCCGGCTAACAGGGTCTGCGTTACAAGTTTCCGGGGCCGTTCTTGACGGAAAATCCATCGGCCCCGGCAACCTGAACTTTAATCTTCAGGGGACTCTGGATTTAAAAGCGGAACAGTTAGCATTGGCATCCGGGGATATCACGCTGCTTGAAAACAGTCACTTGCATGCCTCCGGACAGATCGACCACATCAAAAACGACGCCAAAGACGTCCGCCTTTCAATTTCCCCGCTGTATCTGGATGTCGATGAGCTCGCAGCCTTTGCCCGGCCATTTCTCCCGGCCATGCTGGTCCTGACCCATCCGGCTGATCGAGCGGATATTTCCCTCCATGAACTAACCCTTAGCGGGCAAATTCCCAAAGGGGGGATGGAAGTTTTAATTAACGATCTTAAAATTTCCCTGCCGGAATTTATTCTGAAAAATCAGCAAACAGGCGACCCTGCCCTGAGGATGTCCGGAACGCAATTGGAACTTGATGAATTGACGGCCCGCCTCCTTGATTTTTTTCCCGAATCCGCAAGCATGAAATTATCCCTTGGGATCGACGATCTGTTAAGCGGCGATAAACAAACGGGCATTTCTGTTTCCGGCATCCGCCTGGATAGTTTAAAAGCGGGAGCGGTCCATCTCCTGAAAACAGAAACTTCACAGCTTAAGATTCAAGGCGATTTTTCGCTGGAAAACCACCTGCAAATCGGCCAAATTCTTCTGCCGGATCTGGCCAAAATAGCGGCGATCAGCCAGTCTCTATGGATTCAGGCCAATCTTGAGCCAAACGGAACCTTCGGGGCTTCCCTGGACCATTTTGACGTTGAGACGCCTGAGCTATCCGTTCTTAAAAAAGATATCGGCCCAGTGCAAACCGGCCTTAAAATCCATCTGGCCCTTGATAAAATGGATGTGAAAACGCTTGAGCCCCTGCAAATCGACGTGAAGAATCTGCTCGCCCGTCTTGATTTT